>JBFJXT010000025.1:0-14092 GCA_041623015.1 Thermoplasmatota archaeon
AGGATTCGCCAGCTTGGTTGCGCATGGCTGCTGGTTTCCGATTGCCAGGTCCGAAACCGCCGTAGCTCTACGGTCAAGCAGGCGCCTCCATGTGGGCAAGAATTGCATCTTCGACGCCGTGCTCTTCGGGGATTGCCTGCATCAACAAGCAATCGTTCTTGCGAGCTAGGGCGAACAAGGGGTGGGCTCCGGGGGCCAGAACGCGCAGGTCATCTTCCAGCCTTACTTTGTATCCGGCGGCGGCGCAGGCGGCACCATATTTTTCGGCGTCGCCCATCACATCCACTCGGTACCATGTGCCTCCCGCGCCAGTGCTTACGGTTCGGTGCCGCACGGCTTCGACGGCCGCCAGTCGCCCGTCCCTCAACACCAGTGCGTCCGAGCACACCGATTCCACGTCGGGCAAAATGTGCGTTGAGAGGATGACGCTGATGTCTTTCTCTTCGGCCACTTCTTGAATCAATTTGAGCATGATGCGGCGGCCGCGTGGATCAAGCCCATTGGTAGGCTCGTCCAAGATGAGCAATCGGGGCGCATGGACGAGGGCGGCGGCGAGCTTCATGCGCTGACGTTGGCCGGTGCTCATGCGGGCAGGGTTGTGGAGTGCTTCTTCGCCCATGCCTACGGCGTGCAGGGCTTCGGCGGCGGCTTCATGGGCGCGTCCCCGGGAAATACCGCACAATTCAGCAGCAAGGCGCACCGATTGGACTGCGTTGAGGCCTGGCACAACAACGTCGTTTTCCGCCATGTATCCCACTCGGCGTCGAATGGCAAGGCTCTGGGTGCGCACATTGTAGCCCATTACGTGGGCGTTGCCGCCTGAGGGCACAAGAAATCCAAGGAGCGCCTTGATGAGGGTTGTTTTTCCGCTGCCGTTGGGGCCAAGCAAGCCATGAATTCCCGGTTCAAGTTCAAGATTAATCGGTCCGACGCCGGCTCCACCTGGGAAGCGTCGGCCAAACTGATTCAATGAAAGCAATGATTCCACAGTCGAGCAGCCGCTGATTGCTTCAAAATCATGCTTGTTGCACCGTGCAAACCAAATCCCGGGTCGCTGTGCAATCCTTGTGCCTCACCCAAGCGTGGAAACCCGTCCCGCCCGCGGCCCTCACAATGCCCTGTGGACCGTGTACAAGGATGTGGGCTTTTTTCGCGTGGTCTGGAACACGTCGTGGATCCTCATGGCGCGTTATGCCCCGTCGTTCCGGCTCAAAAATTGGATGCTGCGGCGAACGGGCGCTTCCATTGGCAAGCACGTGAGTTTTGGATTTGAAGCCACATTGGACATTCTCTACCCCCAGCGCATTACGGTGGGGGACGATGCCATCGTTGGCTATGATTCGACGATTCTGTGTCACGGATACTTGTTCGATGAAGTGCAATTGGGGGACGTCACCATTGGGCCACGAGCCAGCATCGGCGCCAAGTGCCTCATCTTGCCAGGTGTCACCATTGGCGAAGGCGCTGTGGTTGGAGGCGGCAGCGTGGTCAACAAGGATGTGCCGCCCGGAGAGTTCTGGGCGGGGGTTCCTGCAAAGAAAATCCGTGACCAACTGCGCCCGTAAATTGGCCTAATTTGTGCCCTGTTTGGCACGTTTTTGGCGCTAAGATTCAAGTGGTGGGCAGCGCCAACAGAAGGGGCGCGCTGGATTTTGGATACTGGAGAACCACTGGCGACAAATGAAAAACATCCCCGCCTATGTTGGGCCGATGCGCATTCAAGTCTTGCTCACTGCACTTGTGTTGCTTCCCGCCGCTTGGGCGATGGGGTCAAGTGATTCCGTGGAGGCATGCGACCTGGATGTGTCCCCCGTTCACGCCGTGGATGACGGACACGCCCACTACCACCATCTTGCTCCAGCTGGCGCTCACGCCCATGGCGGTGAAATGCTGCCTTCCGACCACGTCCACGGGGCGATGCACGGCGGGCACGGAGGTCACGAAGGGGGCCATGCGGACCCTTGTGACCAAACTGGAGTTATGCGCATGTTCCCGGACATCGGAGGCATTCCCAAATTGAGCCTCAATGATGCCGTCATTGGCACGGAACCTAGCGTGATTGTGCGCGATGAAGGCTACGCCATGGACCCGCAAAAGGCCCAGACGCTCCTCCTCTTGCAAAGTGATGCGGCGCTTGCCGCCAGCGGATTCCCCGGCTCAGGCACCATGGCCGACCCCTACATCATTGAAGGCTACGCCATCAGTGAGCGGCTCACCCTCAAAGACACGGACGCCTGTGTGGTTGTGCGCAACAACGTCATTGACGGATCCTTCATCGAAGGCCCCCTCGTCAATCCAGCAGACATCTTGCGCACCCTTGACGATGTCATTGAGGCACGCGATGCTCTGATGGCCGCCCGCGACGCGGTCGAACAGGCTGCCAGCGCACGCGCCTTGACGCTGGATGATGTGCGCATGGCCCAAGCCGACTTGCAAGCTTGGCGCGATGCTCGAACCAGCTACGTTGACGCTGTGGTGGAAGCCCGAGAATCACTCGATGTTTGGAAAGAAGGCCGACAGCCATACCTTGACGATGTTGCCTCGGCCCGCGCCGACTTCAACGCCTGGAAGGACGGCCGGGTCCCCTACGTGGATGCCCTCGTAGCCGCTCGTGATGCCCTTTCAGTCAACAGTCTCGCATTGAGCGCCAACCAAGATGAGCGCCTCAGTCTTCGCGCCGATGCAGAAGCAATTCACCAAGAGATGGCCGCCCAAAAGGACGTGCCAGCACTACCCGAGAACCTGAATGCGTTCCTGGATGACGTGCGTGCCTCCGACGACGGCACACTCTCAGACTTGCTTGACCAATTGCAAGGTGTCGCAGACCAAATGGATCTCAACAAGGCTGAACGGATTGATCTGCGAGACGAACGCCAAGGACTCGTCGTGGACCGCGACCAAGCCAAGGCAGACCTAGGCGCCTACGACCTTCCCCGCACCGACCTCGTGGCCGCAGTCAAGGACGCCGTGGCCGCCCGAATTCAATACGATGATGGCCGTGATCCCCTCGTAGCCGCACTCAATGCTGCTCGGCTCGATCTTGGAGCACACGACGCCGAAAAGGACGCACTCGTTGCGGCCCTCGAACAAGCACGGGCCATTGACGGAATCTCACTGGATGCCCTCAACGCCGCCCGCGCGGAGCGAAACCTTGCCCGCGAAGCCCTGAATGCAGCACGGGCCGTGGCGGCTCAAGGTGAACTCATGTGGCTCGGCACCGTCTACAAAGACCTCGATGCCATCGTTCAAGCCGCCCTCGAAGCCGCCAAGCGCGCCGTCACTGAAGACGCCCAATTGGTTCTCGACTGGAACGGTCCCTGCGTCCACGCATACCACAACGTGGTGGATGACCTGCGCGTCAACCAAAACAACGCCCGGCTCGGCTTTGCCACTGGCGGCGTCATCGAAGACAACCGCATCTTTGACGTGGGCCAACTGCGCCACTATGACGGCATCTTCCGAGACAACGAAATCGGAGACCTCGCCCACTGGCAAGGCTTCCTCGACGGCAACTCCCCTGCCAGTAGTCGTGCTGCCAACGTGGACGGCTTCAACCAAGGCCAGTTGCTCAACAACGTGTTCTACGGCTCCGTGGATCTCGACTTCCACGGCCACCACCACGGCACCGGGTTCTTCTCGCCTCACAGCCACTACCACGGCAACGACTTGACCCGCCTACATGACGACGAAGGGATGTTGATGCACGACCACCGATTCCGCTGGACCAGTGTCATGTTTGCCGACAACATTGTCATCGACCCCGCAGGACAAGGTCTTCGATACGAAGACCAAAACCACGCAGGCGACGACCGACAAGCCAACTCGGAGAACGTGGAGCAACTCAATGAAGCCCACATGCACCGCAGCTTGATTGAGCTGCAACAGAACACCATCGTGGGCAGTCTGCAAGTGGATGTGTTCAACGCCGACGGCATCCAAATCTGGAGCGACACCCTCACGCCGGTTCGCTTCGACGCCCTCGGCCGCGTGCTTGATGCAGTGCTTCACGTGGGGGCCGACATCATCAACACCCACAGCGGCCGCAACGACGGCTGGCTCAACATTGTCGACAACCGCGTGCTCGACCCAAGCGGCGGCATGGGTGCCTTCCAGGTGAGTGAAGCCAAGGAATTCGCATTGGATTTCATCGGCAACGAAGCAGTCAGCATTGGACACGGCGGCGCGCCTGGCGATATTAGCCTGGGTGACCTAGAAACCGTTGACTTGCAGTCCCTTGACTGGGGCGGCGAGCAACACGAAACCGACACCGGCTTGTTGTTCATGCGCATGAAGGATGGCGAGGCAACCATCTGCAACAACGCCCTCTACGGATTCGACAGCGGCTTCCTAGCCACCCAACGCATCATGGAAGACGTTGCCATCCGCACGTGCAGTGACAACACCTTCAGTGGCGACCCGTACACCAGCGTCCGCTTCACTGCCTACCCCAAGGGTGAAGCAAGTCTGACAGACCCCGTTCGAGAGGTTCTGGAAGCATCCCTTGGCGATGCACCTGGACACGCTGTCGAGCCGGTCCTCGATGCCGCAGATCAAGCAGGTGCCATCGCGGGCTAGTCCCAGACGGCCAAAATAGGGCCCTTTTCCCATCCTTCCTTTCTTCCTTTTCGCTGAGCTAGCGCCACCTTTCAGAGGTCGCGCCGAATCTGAACCGACGCAGGGTCTAAGCCGGACGCCGCCGCAAATGGCTCCAATTGAGACAACAACCCCGCCACGTCAATGCCCCATTTGGTGGGTGCCTGAGGAGGCAAACGGGCCAACACATTCTGGTAATGATTGGCAACGCCCCGCTCCACGCCACGACCGTACTGATGCAGCATCGCCGCCGCCATAATCAGCCCCTGAACGAACAACTTCTCGTCTCCTGCAAGCCCGAGCCACAAATGCTCCCATGCCTCATGGGCATGCCAATGGCGTCCCGCATTGAACTCCTCCAAACCCTCCGTCAGAAGCGGCGACGACTCAGGATCGTCAATGGGCGGATGCTTCGGGTGGCGACGCGCATGGCGGGTGAGGTCAGTCATGCGCAAGCCATCCAATGCCTGCGAGCAGGTACTCGCAAAAAACGAATGCCCACCCACTCAGTCGGTCGTGGCGTGGCTTGCGGGGCGCTCAGAAAGCCACTGGGCATAGAGGCCGTACGCTTGAAGCAAAATGGCTGACCCTAGCCCGCCGACTGCCAACCAAAACGATGCGGCGACAAAGTAGGGTGCAAGCGCAAATGCCACCGTAAGGCCGGCCATGGTGAATAGGAACCAAATCACGTTGGCTAGGTATGCCTTGGCTTCTCCCGATGCTAAGACATAGGGCAAGGCGACAGCGAACCCCATCAAGGGCGGAATGGCGCTCAACAACTCAGATGAACTGATGCTGTTCACGCCTGGGCCTCAGCAATAATGCCGTCCCGGACGAGGCGCTTGGAAACCTCACGGGCAACCGATGGCACCGCAAATCGTAGATCCTCAAGGCGTCGCTCTAGGCGCTCTGGATTTTCCCGTGCCCAACGCCACATCTGAGTCCGTTCTCGAACAAGCACTGCATGGGCGGCTGGTTTAGAGCCAATGCGTGCAAAGAAACCGGCTCTCGGATCGTGCTCCTTGTCCCATACAACCTGTCGGTTGCGAACTTCATACAGAGTCGTCACGTCCACGGGGGCAGGCGGAGTTCGAACCATCTCCATAGTGAGTTCATTCGACTGCTATATTTCAATTCCCTCGCACACTGGTTGGCCTCGTCACCCCACACCCTCATATCCGACAGCTTCACTGTTTGGCTGATGCGCATTGGTGTGATTCTGGCGGCGTTGGTGCTTGCCGTGTCTTTTTCGGGTTGCTTTGGTGGCAACGACAAGGCTCCAGGGGTTGTTGAAAATCCGAATTTTACTGGTGGCAATGAAACCACAGCGCCCCTGGAGATTCCAGCGCCTGTCATCCCGCCGTGTGCCTTGGAGGCTGGTGAGTTGTCTTGGCCTTCCTTGCCTGGGGCCGTGAAGCCAAGCGAACCGGTCTCGGTCACGATTCAACGAGATGCATACGGGGTCCCCCATGTGTGGGCCGATGATGCGTATTCACTGTGGTATGGCAATGGCTACGTGCAAGCGCAGGACCGCTTGTTCGAGCTTGACCTACTCCGCCACGTGGGTCGTGGAAATTCGGCGGCTGTGGTGGGTGCCGCTCAATTGGCCTCCGATGTGGAAGTGACTCGGGAGCTGTACACGGAAGCTGAAATTGAAGCCCAGTGGATAGACGCGCCCAAGGAAGCCAAAGAAGTGCTCCAGGCATTTGCAGACGGTGTCAACCGATACATGCTCGAAGCGACGGCTCGCAACGAATTGCCCGGAGAATTTGGCGCTCTTGGCCATGTGCCCGAGCCGTGGATTCCGCAGGATTCCATTGCAGTCATTGACTACTTGATTGGATTCTTTGGTGTCGATGGCGGCGACGAATTGGGCAACCTGCAACGACTTGGCGAATTGGAATCGACTCTCGGCGAAGAGGCTGCATGGGATGCCTTTGGAGACTTGGTTTGGCTGCGCATCGACGATTCATACACCACAATCTCGCCCGAAGATCGCATCATCAACGGCTGCGAAGACCCCTTGCCCCGCGCCGACGCCCTGCACCAAACAGCGTCTGCATCAGCCGCCCAAGGAGCCACTGTGTTTGGCGCCGTGGGTCCTGGCGAAGTGGGGCTCCCGCCGCCGCTTGCCATCGCATCGCTTGAAGCCCGTGGCGCCGGGGTGTTTGCTGATTTCAAGTGGGGCAGCAACGCATTCTTGCTCGACGGTCAGCACACGGACACAGGCAAACCGATTATGTGGGGTGCGCCGCAAATGGGCTACTACAAGCCCCCCGTGCCTTACCAAGTCGGCCTGCACAGTGCCAACTACGATGCTGTGGGCATCGGTGTGGCGGGTGCGCCCGGCATCGTGATTGGTCGCAATGCCGACATCGCTTGGTCTGCCACCAGTGGCATCGAAGACATGACGGACCTCGTGGAAATTGACCTCGTGGGTGCCAGGGAATACCTCTGGGATGGGGAGACCAAGGCGATGGATTGCTGGACGGTGACGCACAGCACGGCGCCCGCCCCCGCAGATCTTGCAGCATTCCCGGATGTGGCGCCACCTGCCTATTACGAGCAGGAAGTATGCCGTGCCGAAGGCTGGCCGGTTACCGCCATTAACGAGGCTGCCGGCAAGGCGTGGTTCAAGCAATGGACCACTCGCGGCGAGGAGCTTCCGGGTGCCTTCATGTGGCTCGGCGTTGCCACGGCCAGCAGCGCAGAGGATTTCCGCGCACAAATCGCGGACTTCCCGTTCACCTTCAACTTCCACGTGGCAGACATGGAGGGGATTCACTACATTCACACTGGCAACATTCCCTTGCGCGCCGCCGGATACGACCCTCGGCTGCCAACCCCTAGCGGAAGTGCATACCAATGGACGGGTGAAGCCTACACGGGCGAGATGGACACTTGGGCCACGGCGCCTTCATCGGGCTATTATGCCAACTGGAACAATGGCCCTGCGTATGGCTGGCGTGCCGGAGACCAACGCGGCCTCTGGGGGCCCGTCCACCGGGTTCAAGCCGAAGACCGAGAAGTGCAACGATTCCTAGCTGAGCGTGGCGCATTGTCTCATTCTGACGTCGAGGAACTGAATTGGCGCGTGAGCCAAGTGGACAGTCTCGCGGGGCCTTTCATGCCGTTCCTCGTGGAGGCAGCGGAAGGTGCCGGACAATCAGGTGTTGCCGATGCCTTGCGAAATTGGAGTGCAGCTGGCATGCCATGGAAAGACAGCGACAAGGACGGCTTCTATGACGATCCCGCTCACGCCATTTGGGATGCCCTCTATGAGCAATTATTGGACCTTCAAGCGGATGAACTGGGTCCGTACAATCACGACTTGAAGTTGAGCCCGCCAGAATCCAGCGACCCGCACGCCGGGGACCACGGCCAGCACAACAACCCGCTCCCGACGGTGCTCAAGGCCCTTCGCGGCACTACTGCGCATGATTGGTGCGACGACGCAAGCACCACTCCCGCCGAAACTTGCCAAGAGATGCTTGTGCAAGCAGTAAGTGTCGCCGTGGACGAATTGCAATCCGAGTACGGCATGGACCTGGCTCGGTGGCTTGCTCCCGTTCACATGAGCGCCTTCACCGCCATGGGTGCGTTCAATGCGGATGAGATGCCGATGGTCAACCGAGGCTCCTGGGTGCAAGTGGTTGCCCTGGACGAAGGCGGCGGCCAAGCCAGTAGCGCCATGCCGCCCGGCAATATCGGGCGTATCACCTCCGACGAGACTGCTGTGTGGGTTGCAACGGGCGACGAGCCAGAGCGCCTCACCCTAGAGTTGGACATGTATTGGTCCGGTCGCTACAAGCCATTCCCACTCACCCAAGCCGAAGTGGACGCCGTCGCCGTGGAAACCTATAGCCTCACGGTGGTGCCACGGGCTTGAGTTGGTCTGATGATCTCAAAGCCCAGTTGCCTCGCGAGGCTATCCCTGAGTTTTTGGCAGACCTGCAAGCTCTCGTTGCCGCTCTGCGCGAAGACCGCCCATGGGAATCAAAACTGACGCCCCGGCTCAAGGCACACCCTGACTTGGTGCTTGGTTACATGGCGCCAGGCGCCGCTCGGAATGCCGTGGCCAAGGCCCTCAAAGCTTAGGGCAGCGCGAACAAGGCGAGTAATATGGGCTGTCAAGCGCCGGCCGGCGGTCGTCCTTGCTCATGAACGGAATCACGTTCGTGCCTGCAGCCGTGGTCTTGAAGCGCAAGTCCTCGACGGGCGTGCCGCCAATGATGTGCTCATCCCAGATGCGCGCCGCATCGTCCACGTTTAGGTGGCTGTACCACACGCCCTCGGGGTAAATCACCAGCATCGGGCCATGACCACATTGGCCCAAGCAACCCGACTTGTTGACGCGCAACGTCTCCTTGAGCCCGGCATCTCGAAGCCTGGACTTGAGCAGCTTCTGAATCTCCTCAGCAGGGCCATCACGAGCACACGCCGACTCACTGATGCAGACAAATGCGTGCAACTCAAAGCGGCGCCCCGCCCCATCAGACGGTAACGGAGCACCCGGTTCAGGCAATACATTCGGTTCGGACACGCACCGCGAGTCCCTACGGCGGGCTTAAGCTCGGCGCCCCGGGTAGCCGGTCCGTGGACCTCCCTAGCGGCATCGATTGGCTGATCTTCATCGGCTCCACCGCCTTCAGTGTCGCCCTCGTGCCACAGCTAGCGCGCACCCTGCGCTTGGGCCGCGCCGACGACTTGAGCATCCCCTTCGTGGTGCTGGTCATCGCCGCCTCCGGCATCACCCTCATCTATTGGCTCATTCGAGGCGAAAATTGGGAAGTCTACTTCGGGTTCCTAGCCAACTTGCTCGTCTGGGGTGTCGTGCTGTGGTATCGGTTATTCCCGCGGCCTGGCAGCCTTGGGCATGAGAACGATGCGCCGCACCGGCCACTTCGCGAACCATGAAGTAGCCCCTTGCTCTAAATCGAAGTATGCAAGGGCAAGCCCTGGAATTTAGTCTCGTTGACCACGACGGTAAACCCGTGAGCCACACTGACTTGGCCGGGGCTCCTTACGTGCTCTACTTTTACCCCAAGGATGACACCCCCGGCTGCACGAAGGAAGCCTGCGGCATCCGCGACGTTTGGTCCGATTACACCGCCGCCGGCATCAAGGTCTATGGTGTCAGCAAGGACGACGCCGCCAGCCACCAGAAGTTCATCGCCAAGTACGAACTGCCCTTCCCGCTCTTGACTGCCACCGAGGAGCAACTCACTGAGCTTGGCGTTTGGAAAGAGAAGAACAACTACGGCAAGAAATACTGGGGCATCAACCGCGAAACCTACCTCGTGGGCGCCGATGGCATCGTCATCAAGCACTACAAGCGCGTTAAGCCCGTAGAGCACGCCGAGCAAATCCTCGCCGACTACGCCGCCGCCACCGAGGCCACCGCCGAGGACTAACATGGACGCGCCAGTCATTGAATCTCTTCCCGAGCGCCGCTTCTGTGTGCGCCGACATTTTGGTCCCACTGAGGCCGTGGACGACACCCGCCGCCCCATGTACCAGCACATGATCAGCAACGAACTTGTTGGAGGCCCCAGCATCCTTCGCCACATCGAAGAGGCGACCGCTCCAGACCACACGCTTGACGTGCTAATTGGCGCCACTTGCAACTTCGATGGCGACTCGGAAGTTCGGGTTGAAGTGCTCCAAGAAGGCGACTACGCGGTCCTGGATTTCGAGGGCCCCGAAAGCGACATTGAGGGCGCCATGGACCACTTGCGCGCCTGGGTGGCTGCGTCCAACCGTGAACCGGCCGGCCCGATTCTGCAAGTTCACTTGATGGATGCTATGGATGGCATTCTTGAGCAACAATTCCAGGTCGCCCTCGAACCTGCGCGTCTCTAACCCTCCGGCTTAAACGGACCGCCTCAGTTCCAGTTGCATGCTCCGGCCAGGAGACGCCGCGCCCGACTTCGTCCTCAAAGACAGCGAGGGCCACGACGTGCGACTCAGTACCTACAGCGGCCGCCCAATCATTCTCTACTTCTACCCTCGGGACAACAACATGGCAAGCGTCGTGCAAGCCAAGTCATTCCGGGACGTGTTTTCTGAAATCAAGACCTTCGATGCGGCCGTTGTTGGGGTCAGCATGGACCACGATCATCAGCCGTTTCGAGATCGCTACGAAATTCCCTTCCCCCTTCTGTCGGACCGAGACGGCCGGGTGCATGACTTGTACGATGCCTGGCGCACGACCCTCCTTGGAAAACGGCCCATTGCGGTGCGCCCCTGCACCTACCTCATCGACAGAGACGGCATCATCCGCCGCGCCTACGCCCACATCAACCTCCTCGGCCACGGGCGCACGGTGCTCAAAGACCTTGATCGACTCAGTGCGCAACGGGAATGGGGCAAGAAAATTGACCCCCGCCTCAAGGACCTAGAGCCATAACGACACCCTTCAAACCCCGCACGGCGCATCCACAGCATGGCCGAGACCCGCCTGCGCCCGATTCGCGTTGCCGCCACGTTCCCGCAGCCCCCCGAGGCCGTCTGGGCGGTGTTGGCCGACAGCCGCCGGGATTCGGAATGGTGCCACCTCGTGCCAAGCGTGACGCAAACCCACGGGGATGGCCCCGGCGCCGATGCCACGTATGCCTTCAAACAGGAATTACTCGGAGGCAAAGTCGTCGACGGCACCATTGAAGTTGCAACCTTTGAGCCCCCGTGTACGATTGCCTGGAACGTTGAGGATGCCGTACGCAAGTACCACATCACCATGCATCTGGGTGTAACACGCAATGGTGGCACCCGCGTGACGCAAGTGAGCCACCCCACTTTCAAGCGGGCGCTTGGTTGGAAGAAAATTCTGATCCCACTGATGACAAAGAAGGCACTGAAGCAACAATTTCGCGCCTTATCCCATATCGTCGCTAAGGAAACCCAATAGCCTCAAATACGAGTGCAAGGAGTCGTGACTCGGAGACGGCCCGCCCCCCGGGACCGCCGATCCAGCTCACACTCATCATTGGAGCACGTTGCTCCCATCCTCCCAGACCCCGCGCCGCTAGACGCAGCGGGGCTGTATTGAGGCGAAGCCCAGAGTGGGCAGGCCGTCCCAGGAAACCATTCACATGTCTGTCGATCCTACGACCACCAAGTACGTCATTCACGCCACCATCAAGGCAGAAGGCGTCATTGAGAAACCCGACATCATCGGGGCCATCTTTGGCCAAACCGAAGGGCTTCTCGGCAACGAACTCGACCTGCGCGACCTGCAAAAGGGCGCCCGCATCGGTCGCATCGAAGTGGACGTTGAAACCAACCGCGGCCGCAGCACCGGCACCATTCTGCTCCCCAGCGCCATGGACAAGGTCGAATCGGCCATCCTCGCCGCTGCCCTCGAAACCATCGACCGCATCGGTCCCGCAAAGGCTGCCGTGCGCGTGGACAAAATTGAGGACACTCGCCTCGCCAAGCGCGACCAAGTGGTCAACCGCGCCAAGGAACTCCTGTCCAGCATCAACGATGACCCGGCCCAGGACTCTGGCCGCATCACCGACGAAGTGCGCAACGCTGTCCAAGTGGCTGAAATCGCCAAGTTCCGCAACACCAAGATCTGGTGCGGCCCGAACGTGGAGAGCGCCGACAGCATCATCATTGTCGAAGGCCGCAGCGACGTCCTGAACCTGCTCAAGTTCGGCATCAAGAACACCATCGCCGTCGAGGGCACCAACGTCCCCGTTGAAGTCCAAGAACTGACTCGCGAAAAGACCACCACGATCTTCGTGGATGGCGACCGTGGCGGCGAATTGATCGCCCGTGAATTGCTCGAAACCTGCGAAGTGGACTTCGTGGCTCGCGCACCCAACACCCGCGAAGTGGAGGAACTTCCCCACAAGCTCGTGATGAAGTGCCTCAAGAACAAGACCACCGCTGAGCAATTCATCAGCCAACACGGCTTGAGCATCAAGAAGGTCGAAGGCGGCAAGCCCGCCCCGGCCGCAGAGCGCAAGTCCAACGACCGCGCCCCCGCCGCCGACCGCGAACCCCGTGGCGACGACGAGAAATCCACCCGCTCCCGCCGTGGACGCCGAGGCGGCCGTGGCAAGCGCGACGAGGAAGCCGAGGACGACCAACCGGCCGCCAAGCCCAAGGCCAAGCCCGCAGCCAAGAAGGAAGAGGCTGATGAGGCCGACGCCAAGGACGAGAAGGAATCCAAGCCCGCTCGCGGTCGCACCACGAAGAAGACAGAGACCAAGGGCCGCGAACCCGCTGCCAAGGCTGCTCCCAAGAAGCGCGCCGATGACCCTCGCTCCGGTCTTCGCGACACCTTGACAGGCCTTGCTGGTTCCCTGAAGGCCACGCTCCTCGACGACGCCGGCTCCTCCATCCGAGACGGCCTCGCTGTGCGCGAATTGGCTGACACCCTCAAGGGTGGCAAGGACTCGGTTCACACCGTTGTCTTTGACGGCGTCATCACCCAGCGCCTCCTCGACATCGCCGCTGACAAGAAGGTTCAGACGGTTGTCGGTGTCAAGATGGGCAACGTCACCAAGGTGCCTGACACGGTTGAGATTTTGACGAAGGACGATTTGAACTGAGCGTAGCGAAATTCAAATTGGACAGAGTCAACATCTCAATTCGCTGCTGTGCTCGGCGAAGCCGAGTGCAGTACGTGGTTGAGATTTTGACGAAGGACGACCTGAACTGATCCCAGTTCAATAGATCCAATCGTCGATTTTCAAACCCTTTCTCTCCCCTTCCCTCTTCCATTCATCCTCCCTTTCCCTCCATTTTGTCAGGCATTCCACCTGAATCCCCAAATACCTCGCAAGTGAGCGCCAGCCATGGCCATCCTAGGCGACCTTGCAACCGCATTCGCCATGGGTTCGGTGCCTGCGGGGGCCTTTGCCTTTGGCCACCTCATGGGCGTGGCCTGGTTCGTTGAGAATGCAATTCCCCTTGCCGCCTCCGCTGCCTTGGTGATTGGAGTCGCCTATTCTGAAGCACGGCGCACCGCTTGATTCCGGCCATTCTTGGCAACGGCCACGCTGTATCGCTGGCAATCAAGGCGTATGCGACTCCCGTCCGTTCTGCTTGCCCCCCTCGTGACCTTTGTAACACTTTTCGGGGCTGGGCTATGGCTCAAAGCGGCCGGGATGCTACATGCCCGCCTGTCCTTTGCAGATTATGGTGGCCCGGCAGCATACGTACTCTACGGTGTCGTGGTTGGACTTGGCGTTCTGCACTTTTTGCTCGACTTGGTGCTTTCTGGACTTCGAGCCAGTCCGCCACCGCGCGCGCCAGCTCCGGCTCGAAAATCGGTGGCGACCCAAGCCCCGCCTCGCACCTTCTACGACCGGCCCGTGACGCTCCGGCAGCACCCGTAAAAACGGCCATGTAGGAGCCCAGACTGGCCGATTTGTGCAGTACTGGTTGATGAAATCGGAGCCGGAAAAATTCTCCATTGACCAACTGGAAGCAGATGGCTCAACGCACTGGGATGGCGTGCGCAACTACCAGGCACGCAACATGATGC
>JBFJXT010000026.1:0-13927 GCA_041623015.1 Thermoplasmatota archaeon
AGCGAAGCGGTGATTGTGCTTCAACTTCAGCGATGATGGTGCCCTGCTCATCGTGGACGCGAACCAGCAAAAACCGCGACAATTCGGTTCCTGCTTCCCACACCAATTCCACGATGATGCCTTGTGCGCCTGGCCCCACGGGAATGTCCCATTGGTGGCTGGTGCTGCCCATCGCTTCGTCGCAGCGTTGGTTGTTGTGCTGATGGCCGTTTCCGTGGCTGTGGGTTGGCTGTGCAATGACATCACAGGCGATGAGGCCATTGAATTGCGTCATTTGCATGTGTGGAACCACGCCATCCTTGCGCTCAAGGACGACTTTCAACTCGGTCTCACTTTGGGTGAGGTTGAGTGATTGAGTGGTTGCCAGGAATCCAGGTGCGGTTACCAGAAGGCTCTGAAGGCCGGCGGTCACGTTTTGGAATCCAAATGTGCCGTTGCCATCTGACTTCACCGCTCGCGCCGTTTGGTTAGCAGGCGGCGCCAATTCTACGGTCGCGCCTGCGATGGGGCGCAGCGCCGCATCCACCACAACGCCTGCGAGCGCCAAGGAGACGGGAACCTGATCGGGCTCTGTCGTATCGAGGGGCTCCATCAGGTCTGTGGGGGCCTCGCTGGAGCTTGTGCATCCAGCCAGAAGGAGGCTCATCACCAGAAGCGGCACGAGGCCGTTAGACGTTTGCAATGGAATATCCCGGCGGAGGGCCATCCACGTAAAAGACAGTGGCAAATGCTTCGAAATCTTGCTGCACGGCCAAGCCAACACCCGTGCCCGTTTCGTCTTGAGCGGCGTTGCGGCCTGAGTCCACAGTAACTCGAAGAATGCCTCCTTCCGTGTAGAAACGTTCACTTTGGAATCGATTCACTTGGCCTCGGAGGATGCTCTCGCCTTCGTTGCCGGCAAGCACCTCGTCAAAGTTGCCAAAGCCAACGGTTTCGATGGTGAGGTTCAGGTGCTCTGCGGCGGGGGTTCCAGCTTCCCAAATGATTTCCACCACGATGCCCGCCACGTCGGGCTTGACGGTGAATTCCCAGACCCGTTCATCGACGCCGCCACTGATGCCGCATTCGATATCGTTGGGTTGGTTTTGCACCTTGATGACGCCACCGCAGGAGATCAGGCCGTTGAAGCTCAACCGTTCACTGAAGGCCACCTTCTCGGAGACCGGCTTGAGGGTGAAGTTGAGCAGGAGAATAGTATCCGGGGAGAGCGTGACTGCCTTGCTGTTGGATTCGTAGCCTTCGGCTTGCACCACCACCACAATCACTTGATTGTAGGGCAGGCCCGTGAAGCCGTAGTGCCCCTCGGGCGTTGTTTCGGTGGAGTGATTGAGGGCTGGAATGGTGACACTGGCACCCTCCACGGGGGCGAGCGCCGGGTCGAAAATCCAGCCCCCAAGCACTTCCAAATCCTTGGGTGCAACGGTTCCGTCGTCAATGGGCTCCTCTGGCCCGGCACCATCCTTGTCATTGCCGGAGCAGCCCGCAAGTAGGGCAGGAAGGGTGAGGAGCAAACAGACGACGGAAGCGCGCATGTTCAGAACCGCCGTCGGAGGACGAGGGCTGCGGCGATGACACCGAGCATGGCAAGGATGCCGACACCTGGGGCGCCGTTGTCGTTGCTGCCAGCTTCACCGTCGGTACCGCTCACGGCAACGGTGCTTGCTTCCGGTTCGTTTGCACTCTGCACGACACCGCTGTCAGAGAAGACAACGGGCGGGGCGGTGAACTTCTCGTCCCAGCCGAGCATGTTGCGAACGATTTGGTTGCCGCTGAAGGTGGTGGCGTAGTTGTCCAATCCGTACGGGTGGTAGAACTCCTCGGTGGGGTCCGGGAGGATGCTGCCCATGAAGTGGATGGTGCCTTCGCCAACGGCGTGAATGCCGAGGCCAATGCCGTTGCCGTCGCAGTTCTCGTTGAGTTGGGGCCCGCCGCATTCAAAGCCGACCACTTCGCCGCCGATGCTGTTGAAGGCACCAGCGTCGATGAACCAGTTGGGGGCAGCGTTTGCACCCACGGCGTAGCCAAGAGGCGTGGGCTCGTAGGTTTGCTTGACGCCGCCGCGCACCTTGTCCAGAAGCGGGTGGGAGAGATCCATGCGAAGACCGCCCATGTAGCGGGTGCGCTGGTCCACGGCGTCGCTGGTGAGGCCGGCAAGATCGAAGAACTTGAGGCCAGCGTCAGTGAGGACCAAGTTGCCGCCGTTTTCGACCCATTCGAGGATGGCATCCACGGCTGCTTGGTTAACTTCACCTTCAGCAACGCGGTTTTCGATGGCGTCGCCGGCGATGAGCTGGTTGATGGCGCTGCCAGGGATGACCAGGTTGTCGTAGCGGGCCAAGACGCTGGGCGTCAGGTCCTTGGCGTTGAGGGGTTGAAGGACACCAGGGGTTGCTTGGTCGGTACCACAGTCGTTGCACAAGAAAGGCGCAATGTCTTCCCAGTACTTGGCGGGGCGAGCGGTGAAGATTTGGTCAGCGCCGTAGTCCCAGGCGTCGTCGCCGGGGTTCTTGTCGGCCCAGCCGCCGGGGGTGATCATCTCATCGTCGGCGTTGGTGGCAACGTATTGGCTGACCACGTAGGCGGTCTTCTCGCCAGCGGCTTCGTAGCTCACTTGCACATCGAGCGCAGCAGCGTCCATGAAGCTCTTGACAATGTGGCGAACCATGTGAACGTGGTAGTCGTTGAACAGGCTGCCTGCTTCGTATTGGCTGTCCACGGTGATGTGGTTGTAGGCCAGTTCGATGTCGTAGCCGGGGGCGTTGAGGCCGGTGTTCTGGGCAAAGAAGTCGCCGCTGAAGCCGGAGTCGGTGTAGCCAATGGCGTCGATGACGGTGTAGTACTCAGCAAACTGGGTGCTGCCCACAACGCCGGGGCCATCGCGGACCACGTTGCCCACGAGGGGAATGGAGAATTGGTCGCAGTCCACTTCGTCGCAGAGGCCGGGGTTTTGGGCCCAGACGGCTTCGGCAGCGGAGAAGAGGGTGCGCCATTCGTTGAAGTGCTGGTCGCCGTTGAAGCGCTCCTTGAGGGTTTCAGCGAGGCGCAAGTTGCGTTGCATTTCTTGCGGCGTGAAACTGCCTGCGGGGAGCATGATGGCACCGAAGTTCTTGTGGTTCAGCATGCCGTGGATGTCGATGGCGTAGTTCCATTCGAGGCCGTAGTTATCGCGTTGGTCGACCATCCAGTTGAGGTAGCCAGTGGGTTCGGGTTCGCCCACGGCGTTGTGGCTTCGGTCGTCCTTTTGCCAGCCAATAGTGGGCAGTTGGCGGTTCATGTCGACGCCGTTGCCGTTGGTGCGGCAGAAGAGGGTGCCACAGAAGCCACCGCCGGTGACGGGGTTGCCGCCGACGTATTCTGCTTCGTCGTGGGCCCAGCCGTCAGCGTTGGGGAACAGCAGGAAAATCGACATGAAGTCGAGGTAGTCGCGGTAGTCTTCGATGAGTCCACCGCTGGGCTTGGCAAGTCCGTCTCCGGGGATGCCAGCGCCGTTCATGACGGTCTCAGTGGCGAATCCCTTGTCCATGACCAAGTCTTCGAGCACACGGAAGCCACCTTCTCGGCCGCCCTTTTCGTTGCCGTGAATACTGAGCATGAACAGGGTGTTCAGCTTGTTTTCGCGGGGAATGGGGGACTTTTCGTTGGTGATTTCGAGCATGTAAATCGGGAAGCGATCTACGGTGCCGTCGGCCTTCTGGAGACCGGCGCTCTGAGCCACTTCGTGGACTTCGAGGAAGTCGGGGTATTGGGCTGCCATGTAGTGAAGGCCAGCCTGGAACTCGAAGTAGCCGATGAAATCCGTGACGAACCCACGGGCCCAGTTTTGGGCGTATTCGGGGTCGGAGATGTAGTCAGGGTGGGGGTGTGCTTCTGGGAACACGCGGCCAGTGGCAGCTTCACACAACTCAGGTTGCAGGAACTGCGCGGAGGCAGAGGAAGCCCCTGCGGGACCTGCGGGTGCACAGTAGGGAACGGCCGGATTGGCGTCCACTGTTGGTAGCACAGTGAGTGTTAGAAGAGCCACTACGAAGATTGCAGTGGAGCGGGACGGAGCTCGCATACAACGCGACGACCCTGACATCCGGGCATAAGGTTTGTCGGCGCAGCGCCACCGTAGACCACTGATTTTGGGCCGATTCGGGCGAATTTCCGACCGTGTGGCGCTCGCGGCTTGATTTTCCGCCCAGCGCACGTGAAAACAAGGGGTTGGTCAATCATCCCGGGCGGAGACAGACAAGGGCGGCCCAGACATGTTCCGGGCGCCGTTCAAGGGGTTGAGGAGAAGGGGAGAAAGATGCCAGAATGGCGTGAGTTTACCAGAAGTCAACGCCGCCGGCGTCTTCGAGGGGGTCCTCGAAGTCTTCGAAGGCGGCTTCGCAGCCCTTGCCCTTGGCGAAGGTGACGATTTCTTCGGCGTCACTGGTGGCGCCGGCGGGCACTTCGAAGATGACCTTGCTACCAGAGTGCTCGTAGAGCTTCTTGTAGAATTGTTCCTTGACTTCGGTGGCCACATCGGCGTCGGGGGCTTCCACGGTGATTCGAATGGTGCTCATGGGTTCACTCTACCTGCTTAACGGAGATCAGTTGGTCCCACTGGCGCACGGAGTCCACCACTTCGAGGCCGTCCACCACGTGTCCGAAGACCGTGTGTACGCCATCGAGGTGGGGCTGGGGGCTGTGGGTGATGAAGAATTGGCTGCCGCCGGTGTCCTTGCCAGCGTGGGCCATGGACAGCATGCCGCGGCCGTGGCGGCGGGGGTTGCCTTGGATTTCACAGTTGATGTGGTAGCCGGGGCCGCCGGTGCCGCTGCGGCGGTCGCCCTTCTTCTTGGAGTTGGGGCAGCCGCCTTGGATCATGAAGTCGGCGATGACGCGGTGGAAGTGGAGGCCATTGTAGAAGCCCTTGCCGGCGAGTTTGAGGAAGTTCTCGACGGTGTTGGGGGCGTCGTTGGCAAACAGTTCGATGGTCATGGTGCCGCGCTCGGTCTTCATTTCGACCAGCGGAAGGCCGCCTTCTTTCTTGCCCATGGGCCGCGGGACTGGTGTTGCGTTCAAGAAGGCAACGGCGGGAGCCATGGATTCCACATCTGTACCCTATTGCCCAATTCGCGACATACGTGGGACTCACGAAGCGGCCGGCATCGAGGCCATATCCATAGGGCTAGATGTCAAAGGGCAGTGGGCCGGGCATGCGTCCCCGGGTTGGCTTGAAGCGTGCTGCGTGGTTGTTTGCGGCGTTTCTCCTGTGGACTGCCCTTGTGGCCATGGGTACCCTTGATGGATTCGACGGCACCATTGGGCCAGATCTCGTTCAAGCCGATGACCAGGAAGGTTGGGAAGTTGTTTCCGACCTAGGCGACACTGTTGGCATGGGCGTTCTTGTGGCTGCGGCCATCTTGGTGGGCTTGCTTCGCCGCGACCTTGTGGGCGCCGCTTTTGCAGGTGCCATTCCGCTGGCCGGTTGGGGCGTTGGCCGAGCCATCAAGTGGATGGTGGGCCGCCCGCGACCGGATTGGGCACTTCTTGAGGAATCCAGCCTCGCCTATCCAAGCAATCATACCTTCGTCGGCTGGCTCTTCTGGGTCTGTGTGCTCTGGGTGCTGGCGCGAAACACTCGGTGGCAAACCCGAGCCGCCCTGATTGGTGTAGCTCCAGCCGTCACCGTCGCGTACAGCCGTCTGGCCTTGGGCGTTCATCATGTGAGTGACTTGGTGGGTGCATGGCTGCTTGGCCTATCGGTGCTCTTGACTTTGCCGTGGCTTACGAGTCAAGCGGATGCATGGTGGCAGCGTCGGCAAGGTACCAGTCAGACAATGCCGGATGGGGACTGAGTTTCGAGAATTGCCATTGGCTGCCGACGCCTGCTTCGCGCAGTTGTTTGAGTTGATCATCCCAGACCACGACCCAGACAGCGCCTGTTAGGGTGCGGATGTGGACTTCGGCGCGAAATCGGGGACCTTCGTCGCCTAGCACCGGCTCGGTGGAACCAAATTCGAGGATAGTTCCTTCCAAGTCCACGTGGCTTGGGGCTTCTGCGGGGACTGGGACACAAGCACCTAGGTGTAATTCGACTCCGCCACGCCATCCTTCCTTGACGGTGGGGCCTGCGAGTCGAACCACGGCGCCTGGAATGAAAGGTCCGTCGCGAATGAATCGCGATTCGTCATCCCAGAGCACCAAGTCAACGCTACCGGACCCGTCGTCGAGGGTGACGCGCTGGAGGCAGCCTTCTCCACCGCGTTTTCGTTGGAAGGTGCGTTGGGGCGCGATGTGTTGCACCGTGGCGGTGATCACGCCGGCTTGACCCGGTTGGAGATTGCCCGTCTTCAGGGATACGGAGGTGTCTTCGCCGGCGGCCACACGAGCAAGACGCTTGCGGGTCGATTCATTCAGCAGCTCCTCCACGCCACGGGCACATCGCGGCGACGCTTGAGGGTTGGGCCGGGCGATGGGTGAAAGTAATCGAACCGGGGACCGCGCCGCTTGTCCATGGCGCACCGATTATAGCCACCAAACCCCACGGCCACCCTATGCACGCAGATCCTGAAGTCAAAGGGGAATCCACGATTCTAGAAGTGGTGGCCCACTACGAAGCCAAGGGATTTTCTGGACAATTTTCCACCGAGCCCCAAGCCTCCGTTCAGTGCCTTACGTGCCGCGACAGCAGCCCCGCCGAGCAAGTGCCCCTCCTGGCCACCCATCGCCTCGAAGGCACCAGTGATCCGGGCGAAGAAGCAGTGGTGGTTGGATTGGAATGCCCAGCGTGCGGCGGACTCGGAACCCTCGTGCTTCCCTACGGCCCCGGCGCAAGCCCTGAAGATGCTCAAGTTCTTGCCGCCTTGCTGGACGATCGAGACCAAAGCCGCGTACAACCCGGCACCTAAATTTGCGGCCCCGGGCGCGCCCATCGGCTACATTGCCGCGTCAGCAAGAACTTAGGCCAACAGTGCTTCCTCGCCTCCATGGCCTTGAATGAGCGCCACTGCGTCCCCTGTGAAGGCGGCGTGCCGCCCTTGAGCCAAAGCGACGCCCAGAAGCTGCTGCTTGAGGTGCCATCCTGGCACCTGGATGGGGGCCGATTGGTTCGCGATTTTGAGTTCAAAGATTTCCAAGCTGCCCTCGATTGGATTGTGGCCGCCGGTGCCATTGCGGAAACCGAGAACCACCACCCCGACCTTCACCTTACGGGTTACCGAAACGTTCGCGTCATTTTGTGGACCCACGCCATTGATGGCCTTTCTGACAACGATTTCATCCTGGCCGCCAAGCTCGACCAGGTGCCCCGATGAGTCACCCGCGTCCCGTCGCTCTTGTCACGGGAGGCGCCTTGCGCATCGGTGCCGCCATTTGCAAGGCGTTGGCCAAGGACCACGATGTGATTGTCCACGCCAACACAAATGCGAACGCCGCCGAAACGGTCGCAGACCGCATTCGAGACCTTGGCGCCGAGGCCTGGGTCGTATTGGCAGACCTTGAAGACCCTGAAACCGCCGAGCAACTCATCGCAGTGGCCTCAGACGTGTGCGGCCGCCCCATTTCGGTGCTAATCAACAACGCCAGTCGATTCCCGGAATCCACACTGGATGAAGCCACCTGGGCCGAGCTGGACGCCATGGTCCGCTTGCACGCCTGGGCACCCCTTGCGATGACTCGTGCCCTCGCCGCCCAGCCAGCCCCTCCGGCTGGCACCTGCGTCGTAAACCTATTGGACACCCGCATCACCAGCATCGATCGAGAACACGTCCCATACCTCTTGTCGAAGCAAATGCTCTCGGAGGCCACCCGCATGACCGCCCGGCACCTTGCCCCCGATGTGCGCGTTAATGCCGTCGCCCCCGGCCCGATTTTGCCACCCAGCAGCAAATCGGGTGCCGCCGCAGACGCAGAGCTGGAAAAGGGCGCCAACGCGGTCCCCCTCCACCGTGCAGGGTCCGCTGATGAAGTCGCCCACGCGGTGCGATTTTTGGTTGAAAACCAATACGTCACGGGCCAAACGGTGTTCGTGGACGGCGGCCGTCACCTTCTTGGGTAAACGGCAAGCCCTAAGGCAATGTGCGTCTCCTTCGAGTCGGCGCTAAGGCGCCAGGTGTCCCCCATGCGCGTTGCGATTCTCTGCATCTTGATGCTACTTCTTGCCCCCGTTGCCCTGGCTGCAGATATGGACCGAGACGGCATCCCCGACGATGCTGACAACTGTCCAACAGTCAAGAACAACGACCAAGCAGACCAGAACAGCGACGGCGTCGGAGATGCCTGCGACCGGGACCATGACGGCGTCGAGGACAACCAAGACAATTGCCCCGACCTGGAGAATTTTGATCAAGCAGACGACAACGCCGACGGTGTTGGAGATGCCTGTGATGGCGACGGCGACGCGGTCCTCGATGAGGATGACAACTGCCCTACCACCTCCAATGCGTCCCAGAACGACACCAACGAGGACGGCATCGGCGATGCCTGCGACACGGACAGCGATGGTGTGGACGACTCCGAGGACATTTGCGTCGGCGTCTTTGACCCGGACCAGAAGGACATGGATCAAGACGGCCTCGGAGACGCCTGTGACTCCGACCGCGACGGTGACGACGTTCCCAACACCGAAGACGCCTTCCCAGACGACCCGAATTACGCTCGCGACCGAGACAATGACGACGTGCCCGACGCCTTGGACCAATGCGATGGCCACGACGATCGCATCGACAACGACCAAGACGGCACACCCGACGGTTGCGACCCTAGCTTCACCACCTCTGAGCAGGAAGACACCCTCGCTGCTTTTGAGCAAGACAAGGCCAACAAGACCGCCGAAGACAATCCGTCCACCCTGTCAACCCTGCGCGCTGGGCCCTTTGGAAACCCCACGTACTGGGTGGCACTCTCGGTGATGATGGTGCTGTTTGTGGGCCTCGTGGCGTTCGCCGCCTTCAAGCGCAACCGTTGAACCTAGTGAGGGTTTGCTCCGCGCGTGGACCTTGCTGGATCTGACTGCCCTGAATTCTTGCTCGAAGCTGCCGTGAGCGCCCGCCAGGTGGGCCCCGAGACGCTCCGTGGGCGGCCTTCAGTTCTAGTGTTCCATGGCCCGCGTACCACCGATGCCCCCAAGCAAGTGGGCAAGGCCGTTCGTGCCGCGCACCCGCTTGCCTCGGAGGTGTTCGTGGCCAATGTGGTGGACTTGAAGAGCATGGGCGGCCTCTGGACCAAGGTTGCCACCGCGCAACTCAAGAGCACTTACGAAAAAATGGCCGGCAAGCTCACCGAAGTGGACCCTGCAGATTATGTGGTGATGTGCCCCGATTGGAAGGGCGAGGTCGCGCCCAAATTTGGCGTGGCGGAACCGAACCAAGCCGCAGGGGTTGCGGTGCTGGATGCTGACGGCAAGCTCATTGGCGCCACAGATCAAGGAGATTTGGCCGAGCAAGTGCTTGCTTGGCTTGGATGAACGGGAACCTTGGCGCTGGCCATAAGTGCCTGACACGCATGTTCCATTGATGCGTCTACACGTCATTCTCACAAGCCTGATTCTGATCGGTTCCGTTGCCCTCGTGGTGGCTCCGGGCGCCGCTGCCTGTACCCCATCCCCCATTTGCGTGGTGGATGGTGCGTTGAACACCATCCGTTGGTGCACCTCGAATGTGGTTGACTGCACATTCTACGTGGCGATGCTGCCCGGCAACCTCGTCAACGCCTACCTCGCCTACGCACAATCGGTGTATTGCCAGGAAGTCGGCATCGGCTGCTAGGACGAGATTCATCGAAAGCCGCAATCGGAGCACCCCACAGGAATCCGTGCGCGGCAATGAACATACACCCCACCCCAACTTTCTCAATCATTAGCATTTGGCAGATTTTACTCAACGAATCCGAGTAATAAAAAGTCCATAATTTTCTTTAAATGTTCAGTCAGTATTTCCATGCAGGTTTGACCTGCAAGTGATTACTATGAACCGACACATTTTGCTCGTGGCCATTTCTGCCGCGCTTGTAGGCATGACCGCGTCGCCCCATTCCATCGCAGAACCAGCTGGAGACATGGAATACGCCCAGGGACCCTCCTTTGTTTACCTGAAGGACCAGGACGTCATCATCAATGACCCCTGCCTTGATTCCAGGGTTAATGTTGGAGCCTTACAATGCAGCTCCGAACCAGGATCGCTCCAAGGCGCCCTTGACGCAGTCTTCGACGTGGAGTCCTGGAACAGTGCCAGCGGCAGCAACGAAGGCCGCATCGTCACCGCGTGGGCCGAGTATGACTTTGGAGGCCTCTATTTACCAGGCGTTGACGGATTTGCCATCATTGCCTGTGTAGACGACGACGGCGAATCGGGTTGTTCCCAAGGGGACGACTACGCTGTCGGGTTTAGCAACAACGCCATTTCCGGCTCGGAGCGCTGCGAAAAGGACACCAAAGGCTGCGATTCTAACCTCGATGGCCAAGTGGAATTCTGCGTGCCCGCTGACGCCAACGGAGACTTCGGTTCGGTCACCGTGAGCATCGGCGCATGGGCCGACGAGCCGATCTTTGGCGAAAACCTCGGCGCTGGCCTCCTCACAGGCAATTACGAAGTCTACCTCGACGCCGGCAGCTTCGTTTCGTCTTGCTAAGGGCCAGTGACCCTACAGCAACCTCCACCCCTTTACCCAACGCCCCGGAGGTCCCAAAAACCACGGCCGGGCGCTCTGTTGCCGCCCCGCCCGCGCCACCACGCTTATGGCCATACCCATCCATGTTCGGGGTGAACATGTTGAGGGTATCCCATGCGTGATGTGTGCGTCGTTGGCGTCGGCATCACCAAGTACGGCCGACACGACCTTCAAGCTCGTGAATTGATGAGCATGGCCTCCGAGGCCGCCATCCAAGATGCTGGCATTGATGCCACGGATTTGGAAGGCGCATTCTTTGGCAATGCGTTTGGCATGGCCGAAAAGCAAGGCCACCTGGGCCCGCTCATCATGACCGCCCTTGGCGTGCCTGAAGTGCCATCCACCGTGATGGAAACCGCTTGCGCCAGCGCCGGCACCGCATTCCACCACGCCTACCGCGAAGTGGCCGGCGGCTTCAGCGACGTGGTGCTGACGGGCGGCGTGGAACGAGTTTCCATGCTCGACACCCTCACCGCCACCACCTACTTCTCCTACGGCAGCGACTACACCTTCGAGGGCGGCAACGGCTGCTCCTTCCCCGGCTTGTACGCCACCATGGCCCGTGGCTACTTCGACACCTACGGTGCTACCGAAGAGGACCTTGCCGCAGTGGCCATCAAGAACCACCACAACGCCACCATGAACCCTGTTGCACACCTGCAAAAGGAGATCACCATGGATGACGTGATGGGCTCCATGAAGGTGGCAGATCCTCTCAAGCTGTACGACGCCTGCCCCTTCAGCGACGGTTCCGCCGCCGTGATTCTGTGCGATGAAGCGACCGCTAAGAAACTCACAGACACGCCCGTCTACGTGGAGGCGAGCACCCGAAGCGGCAGTGTGGCAAGCCTGCACGACCGCGACGACCTGACCACAATCCCAGGTTCCGTTCGAGCCGGTGAATTGGCCTACAAGCAAGCCAAGATGACGCCTGACGACATGGATTTCTGGGAAGTGCACGACTGCTTCACCATCGCTGAAGTGGTTGCCAGCGAAGACCTCGGCGTCTTCAAGCGCGGCACCGGCGCACAATCTGCCACGGACGGACTCACCGCCCACGACGGGAAGCGACCCATCAACCCCAGTGGCGGACTGAAGGCCAAGGGCCACCCCGTGGGCGCCACGGGCGCTGGGCAAATCGTGGAAGTGTACGAACAACTGCTCGGCCAAGCCGGCGGACGCCAAGTGAGCGACGCCACCCGTGCCATGACGCACAACGTGGGTGCCACCGGCGGCACGGTTGTTACGAATATCTTGAGCAGGAGGTCCTGAGCATGCGAGGGATCTACGACTCAGTGAGCGAAGCGAACGGACGCCGAGGCCCGCAGGGCCTTGACGGTGGGAGGCGAAACTAATGGGTGCCGAACATGTCACCGCAGCAGCCCGCCCAATGCTCTCCATGAAGGAGCAGCAAGACAAATTGCGCGACGGCGAAATCTGGGGATTCCACTGCGATGCGTGCAGCTACGAGCAGTTTAGCCCCATGCTCCGCTGCCCTAAGTGCCGCAAGTCCGAGTTGTCCACCCGAAAATTTAGCAACGAAGGCAAAGTGGTCAGCTACACCATCCAGAGCGTTGCCGCAGAGGCATTCCTGAATGAAACTCCGTTCGCCTTTGCCATCATCGATCTGGACGATGGACCCAAGATCAGCGGATGGGTGCCATGGATTGCCCGCCCCAGCGACTTGCCCTTGGGCGCCGCGGTGCAGTTTACGCCCAGTTACAAGCCGGGCATGATGTTTGAAAAACCCTGAAACTGTGATTCGGCCAACCCTTGTCGAAGCCATGATTCACGGTAAATCATCGGTGTTTCCTACACTGACAAACTATTTTTCCTCCCTCTCCCCCTTGAGCCCATGGCAAAACTTCCCCATTTGGGCGTGGGCCTCGGGTATCGGGAGCCGATGCGCCGAGACATCCTTTCCAATTTGGGCGAAGTGGATTTTCTAGAAGTGGTCACGGATGCGTTCTTTCGCAACCCCAAGGCGCTCCAGGCGCTATCCAGCCTCAAAACCTGCATTCCACACTCCCTGAATTGCTCCGTTGGCTCAGAAACCGATCCCGAGTACCTGGACAAAGTCGCAAATTTGGTAGAGATGGTGTCGCCCCCGTGGCACTCGGATCACCTGGCATTCACGCGAGCGGGCGAGGTTTCGTCGGGGCACTTGGCGCCCGTGCCATACACCGATGAAGCCCTGGATGTGGTGGTGCAGAATGTCAAGCGGATCCAAGAACGCATTCCGGTGCCGTTTGCTCTAGAGAACATCACCATGGTGTTCTACTGGCCCCATGACACCATCCCCGAGCACGAATTCTTGAGCGAAGTGGTGCGCCGAACGGGGTGCCATCTGCTTCTGGATCTAGAAAATGTCCGCGTCAACACGGCCAACCATGGACGATATGGGCGAGGCGGGCGGGAATTTTTGGATGCGTTGCCCCTGGACCAAGTGGCCCAAGTCCACATTGCCGGCGGCCAACACCACATGGGCTTGGAGCATGATACGCACGCAGCTCCCGTTCCCGACGCCACGTGGTCCCTTTTGGAATACCTCTGCGAGCATGTGACACCCCCCGGAGTGCTCCTTGAACGGGACGCATCCATCCCGGCATTTTCCGAAACCCTTGGCGAGTTGCGCCGCGCCCAATCCATCGTGAAGCGGGTGATAGCATGACCATGGCAGCGATGCAAGCGGTGGCGGCGAAGTTGCTCACCGACCATGGTTACCGGGATCAATTCTTCAGTTGCCCTGTGGACACCCACGCCGACCATGGATTGGATCGAGCAGAGTTTCTGGTGCTGCGGATGCTGGATGCCTCTCGCCTCGACATCGTCTCTGAAGGATACGTGGGAAAGCGTTGGGAGACGGTGCAGTCCATGTTTGCACACGCGGCCCCCTTGTTGGAATCGTGGTGCCCCGGTGCGCGTCAATCGTATCTTTCAAGTGCCGACCCAGCCGACAGCGATGAAGAGGAAGGCGTCAATTTCCAGGCCTTCCTCAAGACCCAAACGGAACTTGGAGACGATGCACGGCGTTTGCTTGGCGATGTGGCACGGCTGGATGCGGCACTCTATCGCCATTCGCCCCCGACTGCATTGCCATCGTTTCGATTCAGACCGGAGTTGACCCGACCCCGCAAAACTCCCCATGGGATTCTGGTGGATTGCCAAGGCCCACTGGATTCGTTCATGTCCAGCGCCACCTTGGACAGATTGGCAGCGCATAGCCATGCCGCGACTCTTTCCTACCCCGAAGACGCGTGCACCGTTTTGGTGCTGCGGGAGGGTCGAG
>JBFJXT010000027.1:0-13889 GCA_041623015.1 Thermoplasmatota archaeon
GCAGCCAGAGCGGCGAGAAATTCCGGGTGAGCCGCTGCGGGGCAGGTGCTAGTGAATGATCCGCGCTCGGTGGCTACCGGGAGCCACCTCACCCTTCGTCGCTCCTGCTTGCTGCTTGTCGAATGTCAAGAGCTCAAATCCCGTGCGCCGGGCGAGGGCTACAGCGTGGGCGTCGTGGATGGAGAGGCCCGATTCTTGTTCCCATACCCATGCGGCCTCGCCGCCATCCACGTGATACCAGAGGTCGAAGTGTGGGAATGATTCCAGGCTTTTGCGTGCGGCCAGGGCGGCTTCCTTTCCACCGCGGTATTTGATGAGGTCAAGGGTTTCATTCATGATTGCTAGGGGCACAATGGTCACTTGGGGAATGTGCAAGGCGGCAATCGCTTCGTCGTGGAATGCATCGTCAGCGTCAAAAATAGCGTATAGCCAGCTTGTGTCTGCAATGCGGGCAAGCCCCATGCTCAGTCACCCCGGCTGCGGTGTTGGTCTCGATCCCACCCATATAGCACTTCGTCGTGGTTTGTGCTTGTGTCACTGTGACCGCTGCTGAACGTGAAAAATGGCAATTCGATGCGATCGTCGGCGGTGACCAGGTGGACTGTAATTTCTTGGCCTTCGATGGCGCCGAGGCGTTCCATGTCGCGCTTGCTAAGCCGTAGGCCGTAGCTGTTGCCCCAGCGCAGGAGCTTGGTGGTGGTGAACGCTTCCATCACGTGTAATTAGACAATTATACGGTTAAAGGTTGCTACAATCCCTTGTACGCAGGGACCAGAGGACCCAGCTCCCGAACCAGTTCCCATTCGCGGCGGCAGGCACATTGGACCCGTTCGAGGCACTCAGCAAGCCACTTCTTGTCTTGGGTGTCCTTGTACTTTTTGAGGTACTTGACGACCCGTTCGTTGCAGGCGTCGCAGTTGTGGGCGCCTCGGTCTTGGCCCGCTGCGATGACGTCGCTCTTGAGGATTTGATCAAAGCCAGCTTCTTCGGCAACGGTGCGACCGTCAAGCAAGGATTGCACGAGGGTCCAGAGCCACGGGGCGCGGTAGCTGCCTCGTCGGTAGAGTGCATCTACGACGGTTCGGCCTTGGATGTTGGTGGGGTTGAGGCTGACCACGTTGCTGTGAGGTGCCGCGTCGATGATGGTTTGGGTGCTGTCTGCAAGGGCGTCCGATTCCTTGAGGAATGGGGGCTTGCACATGAGGTAGGCCTTGACGCTGACCTCGTGCTTCTTGCAGATGGCTGCGGCGCGGGGGAAGGTTTCGAAGCCGTGGCCCTTGTTGATGCTGTCGCGCAAGACGCGCAGGTTGCTGGACTCGACGCCGATGCCCACTTCGAGTCGCTGCACGCGACCGGAAAGCGCCTCAAAGGTGCCCTCTTGGATGAAGCCGGGAAGGCTCTCGAAGGCGACCTTGAGGGGCTTGTCGCCAATGATGTCCATGATGCGCTGCTGGGCAGCCACGGGGACTTCCTTAGGATCAATGAAGCTGCCAGAGGTGTAGATTTTCACCAATTCTTCGCCACGGTACTTGCGCCAGCCCTTCTCGAATTGCGTGACCAATTGGTCGTCGCTGACCTTGGACCACGCCGATTCGTTAGCGTAACCGCACATGGTGCAACCGCCGGCCAGAGCCCAGGTGCAGCCACGGGTTTTGAGAATGACCACGAGGGCGCGGCACGGGCGTCCGTCGAGGACATCGTCTTCGCTCCAACAGCGAATGTATTCTTCCAAGTCGCCAGGGTCTTGGCGCATCGGGATGTCGGCGCGAATCAGTCGTGCTTCGTCGTTCAGTTGGGGGTTGACGACGTTTTGGTCAACCACTTTGGCGATGCCTACGACGGTTGCGTCGGATTCGATGCTCATGCGGAGACCTCCTGTTGGGGCTTGATTTTGGGTGTGCTAGGCTGTTTGACGATGTGGCGCAAGTTGACGGCGACGCCGCGCTTGAGGTGGGTCATGTCTTCGCCACTCATCAGCGCCTGGCCGCAGCCGCGAATTTCGTCGCCAAACATCACAACCACATCGTCGCCGGCGCGAATGTCCGGGTCGGAGCTCTCGACGCCCACGGCAAACAAGCTGCCGGTTTTTCGGATCCAGAAATCGCCGGTTTGGACGCGCTTGGTGCCGTGTTTTGCAACGATGGCGGCGCCTTCGAGGGTGAGACTTAGCATGCCGCGATCCATGATGGTTTGGCCCAGTTGCTTGCCGTCGGCACTGGTGAGCTTCACGTAGGGCACGCGGCCGCTGGCGGTGGAGCCTTCGCAGAGTTCGGCGGCAGCTTCGGCGCCAAATTGGTAGCTAAGCAATCCGCGCAAGTCTTCCAGCTTACGGCTGCGGGCCGCGGAGATGTCCCCGGGCTGGGGGTCGATGGCCTTGATGTTGCGAAGCACATCGCGCATGCGGTCGCAGTCAGGCTTGCTGCTGGGGCGGCCGTGTGCGGTGTGCAAGGTGCCATCGGGGAGCAAGTCGCGAATGGCGCTGTAGGTGGAGGCGCTGACATGGGCAACCACGTGCTTGTAATTGCCCGCTTCCAGCAAGGAGGCAAGTTGAGTCCGAATCAGTTCTTCTTCGTCTTGATTCCAGTTGCCTGTGACCGGGACATCGTACGCGTTGGCGGGGTAGACGTCTTCCATGTCGCGGGGCACGAGGCCAAGCGGGGAGGTGATCATCACTTCGTGGACGCGGTGGCGAAGACCCGTTTCATCGAGGGCGCGGGCAAAGAAGCGGTGGGTCTTGCTGAGCCGGTACGGTTTGCGGGCAGAGCAGGGCAGCAACACCAAGACATCGGCACTGGCAGGCGGCGTGTATTCGTCCCGCATGCGGCGGCGGAATCGCTCAACGGCCGGCATCCACAAGCTGTCCCACGTCATGCAGGGAACTTCCTTGTTGGTGTTGCCAGGGGTCGCGGCTTCCAGGTGGTGGTGTTCGGCGTCGAAGCGGCGCAGCAAGGACACGGTGTCCGGGTGGGCGTAGGCGCGGCGTTCTGCCAATTGGCGCAGAGTGCCTTCCTTGATGGCCAGTTGAATGCGGCGCAATTCGGCGCGAGCGGCATCCAGGTTGAACGCCATGAGTCGATCAACGTCCCAGGTCTCGCCGGGCTCGCCAAAGAGAGATTGTGCTTGCTCTAGAGTCAATGGACCGTCAATGGTGAGGGCGGTGCCTCGAACGGCGGCAAGCAGAAGCGGGCTGGCGTCAAACAGATCAACGCCGAGGTAGGCCCAGATGGCATAATTGGCCGGGTTGCCAAGAGCAGGCGCCCAGAGTAATTTGGCGGGCGTGGCTTGGTGGCGTGCTTCAATGAAAGCAGGCAACAAGCGCTTGGGGTCGCTGGCCCAGCCGCCGGCATCATGGAACACTGCCAATTCGTCACCAACAGAAAGCATCTGAACTTGGCTCGTGGGGCCCGGTTGGGGCGCCGGAACCACTAGCGGACCGAGGCCTTCCGTTTCATTCGGATAGAACCAGGTGCCGCCGCTTGCAAGCTCAACAATGCCGTCGCGGCCCTTCGGCTCCGAGGTCAACACCATGTTTGCCCAAGCAGGCAAGGGGGATTGCTTCGTTTCAGGGACGATGAGGCCCGGGCTCTCCACGCGAACACCTTCGGTGGGTTCCCAGGTACAAATGCGTCCGCGGCCATCGCGGTGCAGGACTTCCAGCACAGGTGCGTCCCACCCGTCCAGCTTCTTGAACGTTGGCGAGTCGGCCTACTTCAAGTCAGGCAAGGTATCGGGGGCTTTCTCCCAGCGAGGCTTGGTGTCCAAACGGGATTCCAATTGGGCCTTGCTGGGGGCTCGGTACCCCTTGTGAGCACCGCAGTATTTGCTACTCTTGCGACTGCTGTTGCGGCACTGCATGCCACTGGAAGTGTAGGCGCCACACTGGGCTTGTTTGCCGCCGGCGGCCTTCTCGTCTCCCTTGCCAGGCAACGTGTCCGCAGCACCTCCGTGGGCGGGGGCCGTGTCGGCCAAGTCGTCCAGGGCGACGGGCTTGTAGCCTTGATGACTGCCACAGTGACGGCTGCCGTCCTTGGAGCTGTTGCGGCACTGCACGCCACCCTTGGTGACAGCGGCGCACTGGGGCTGGTAATCGGATTCAGCAGGAATGGGGGCGGCCTTGGCGGCTTTCTCATTCATGGCTGATTTTGCGGCCTTGGGTGCCTTGGCCTTGCGGGCCTTCTTGGGCTCCACGACCACTTCTTCCACCACACGGCGCTTGCGGGAGACGTACTCGACGCTCTCTTCGCGAACCACTTCTTCGTCCACGGGCGTGTCGTGCTTGGCCAGCACTTCATCCACCATGCGGCCAGAGAATCGGCGTTCCTCAACGCGGTCGCCGTCGCGCTTCGTGGTGTAGAGTACCCGGCGTTCGCCGCGCTCGGTCATTTGCCGGGCTTCATGCACGCCGCCACGATCCGTTTCATAGAGCGTGTCCGTGGTCACGGGCGCATCGCCGGCAGTTGCGTCACGGCGGCGGGGCTTGAGGCGGTCAAGGTGATCCACTTCAAACTCAATGTCATCCATGCTGGCGCTGTGCCGAGGCATCCATTCGTCTGCGGCGCGGCGCTGTGCACTTTGCGGCTTAACGGGCGCTTCAACGGGTTCGTCTCCTTCGAAGACGATGCGGCGCACGCGGCCTCCCTCAACAGGTTCGAGGACACGGGAGCGGGCCGGTAGGCTCGAAGGCGCATCGGCATCCTTCTTGCCTTTTCCTGCGCGAAGCTTGGTGGAGTGCTCGGTCAGCGGCTTGGCCATGACGACCTGTCCAACATGGGCGTCGGTTATCACGGTTGCTCAAGGACTACGCGGCTCCCGCAGGCTCCACATTCGACCTCGGGAGCCTCAATTTTTGCAGTGAGACGCCGCCGGCAACGGGGACATTTTGCCTCCAAAACCACACCCCGGCCCGCCTCCGCCGCCTGAAGCAAGCCACAGCTCCCACAGGTGACTGATTTCTGTCCCGGTGGAAGCGCCAAGGTGCCCCCACATCCGTCACAAGGTCGATCCGGCACCTCAACGAATTGCAAGAGCCCCAAGCACTCCGGGCACACCGCCTCATCGCCGTGCTTAGGCACCCGTACGAGCGCCTTGCAATGGGGACACGGAGTCTTGGCCACGAGGAGCCGATGCGTGGCGCTCAATTTCAAGGGCTTTGGCCCAAACGCTGGCGTGCGTACCAGTTTTTGGGAGTGAATCTCGGCAAAGGGGTATAGAACCGCAAAATCGGAGGAATAAACTTGCCCCCAAGTCAAAGCCCGCCATGCAGCCATGAAAAACCCGGAATTCAAACTATGGCACGAGACGCACGCACTTCGCAATGAAGTCCCGGCAGACAGCTGCGCCAACACAGTCGCCCGATGGACACGAAGGGCCGGAGCCAAGTGGCCATCGACTAAGTCGCGGCCTTCCTAGACCCCAAATGGCGATGGCGAAGCGACGCATCGAGCTCCAAGGGACCAGCGCGCATGGAACCTTTACCCGGCGTGGCCAAACCCTAACTCAACACCGTGCGCCTGACATGGACAGTCCAGAAACTTGACCCCCCAATGGACCCGAGACAGGCATTGAATCATGAGGGCAAGGCTCCGCTGAAATTCACATCTCCAACGGTTGTCTTCGCCCTGATTTGCAAAGCACTCCATCCCCGCAACGGACCATAGCGACAATTCTGCCAGAGCTAACGGGTTGGATTGCAGTTGTCCAATCTTGGCTCCTCGTGCTGACGCGACTGGGTCAAACCACTGTAGCCCCCGTTCGGAACTCCTGTGGATTAGCCCGCGACCCTTAGCAATTGTTTCAGGTGCCCAAATTTGTAACGGCCTGCTTAGCGGATGGCCACCTTTGCGAATGAGGGGGAAAAGGTGCCGGACCAACGCAGGAGGGGTGTGGTGTCGAGGGTGCGGGCCCGGCGGTTCATCTTGATAAAAGCGGCCTTACTCGACCACGATTGTTGCCGTCATGCCGTTCCACTGGCCGTCCTTTTCGTACGCATGTGGGATGCAGTAGTATTGGTAGGTGCCTGGTTTCGTGAAGGTCATGGACCAGGACCGACCGGCTTGAATCTCGCCGCTGTCGAAGCTGCCGTCTTCCGCTGTGACCGTGTGGTACGCACCGTCTTTGTTGTTCCAGGTAACGATGGTTCCAGGAGCGACGCGCAACTCGGGTATTTGGAAGACGTAATCGCGCATCTCCACTTGGACTCGATCGGGCGCATCAGGTGCTGGCTCCGTCTCGTTGGCGGTGTCGTCTTCCGGCGGCGACGATTGAGGGTCTGCCGGGGACGCGGGGGTTGCGTCGTTGGAGGCTGCGGCTAGCAATTTGGGGACGATGGAATCCAAAGCATTAGCGTAATCGTCGCCTACGATGAGCACAGTTAGCATGCCGCGAGGATAGGCGCCAAATCCGTGTCCGTCGGACGCCGCCGTGACGCGCGGCACCACGTGATCATGAAACAGCCAGACCCCTTCTCTGTCCGCTTCAAAATCCATGACCACGGTCTGACCGGGAGCCACCATGCGAACATCAGTCCGGACTCCGTTGGCGGGCCCGGCTACCCCCTCGTACGCATCGGGAGTGTATCCGTGCAGATGCATAGAATGGAATTCAAACCCGGCGTTAACGATGTGGAGGCGTACCTTGTCGCCTGGGTCCACAATCCACGGCTCTGTCAAGGGGAAACTTTTGCCGTTGATGGTGAAGAAATTGTAGGCCGGCACGTTGCCCAAAAACACGGGGTCCTCGCGGATTGCCCACTCATCGAGGATTGCCACAAAATCATGGTCCGGTCCGCTCTCTTCCTCAGGGTCGTCCACGATGAACGCGCCGTACATCCCCATGTCCATGTGGGTTGGAGTCTGGAAATGACAGTGATAGATGAACGACCCAGAAGGCTCGGCAACCCATTCGAGGACTGTCTCTGAGCCGGGTTCGCCAACCATGGAATCACCCAGCAACCCGGCGCCGTTCATGTCGGATGCAAACGGGTGCCAGCCGTGAAAGTGAACCGTGTGCGCAATGGAATGGGTATTCTTGAACGTCAAGCGAATCGTGTCGCCCTTGACCACATGAATGGTCGGCCCTGGGACGCTGCATGCACCGCCGCCATTGATGGGCTCCACGCCGTCACCTTCCGCGCAGAACGCCCAAACGGGCGTCGAAACATTGGGGTGAACGTTCCAGTCTATGGGCTCGACCCACATGGTAATCTCTCGAGTTACGGGGTCATATCCTTCTAGGAACCCGATTCCGGCGCAGCCTGCAAGCGCAAATGCCGAAATCAAGCCCGCCGTCGTCAACAGAGGAAAGAACCTCATCATGCCAGGCAATCAGCAATCGGGAATAGAACCCATGAACGATTCTCAAGCCTGATTCTTAGACCTGATAGTCAGCCCTTATGCCCTGACGGTTCGAGTTTTTTCTCACACCCGCGCTAGGCATCACCCATCAAATGGCAGCTCCATCCACATTCATCAGCGGTGATATGAGGCAGGGCCCTGGCACTCAGTGTATTCGATGTGATAGCACCGAATACAACAGCACCGCAAAGGCGGCTAAAGTGACGACGGCCTCAACCACATGCGCTTGATCAAGGCTCAACCCGAGAATTTGCAAAGCCGCTCCTTCTGCTACCGCAGCAGCCACCATCAATCCGATGGCAATGAACAAAATCAACAAGGCACGGGACCGAGCCTTGCGGTATGCTTTCCATGTAAAGAACAGGAACACCAACCCGAATACAACCGTGATGGCCTTGATGATGCTGAGCGTGATGATGTAGTGTTGCATGGGTCAGTCTCCAAATTGACTCCACATGTGGATGAGTCGATCCTCAAGCGCCACGTTGGCTTCCCACGACACATCCACTTTCTCGGGTCCAAGTTGGATGCTGGCACGACGAATTCGAGAGCGATACAAATCGAACGGCTTGCCGTCCGGGGTCATAGCACTACGCTCGACCACCAGAACATTGTCCTCGACGAGGTGGCCCACATGCCGGTATACGGAGGCTAAGGGAAGTCCGGTTCGTTCGCTGATTTCCTTGACGGCCCTGGGTTCGCGGATGCATTGCGAGAGGATGCGCCTTGTGGCGGCAAGCGCCAGCGCTTTTTCCACGGCGGCTTCATGCAAGGGTCCGACTTGGTGCATGAGGCTGGTTCTCAACTCTGATAATCTCTGCCGAGAAATAGACCTTTGCTATAAGCGCAGATGCACGCCATGTGGGTAACATGTCAAGTCACACATGGCTTTGGGCCATAGGCCTCACCCTCATCGCTTCAACGCTTGCCGGGTGCGCTCAGACCAGCCCCGAGACAGATTCGGGCCCGGTCCTTGTGCAGATGAAGAACCTCGAATATGACCCTGTGACTCTTACCGTGGACGTCGGCACGACAGTCACTTGGGTCAACAAAGACCCCTTCGCGCACACTGTCACACCAACGGACAAGGCTGCATGGGGGACCTCAGGCAGTGGTGACGACCCCGCACAATGGCTTGGAGAGGGCAGGAGTTGGTCCTTCACATTCACGAAACCAGGCACCTACCAGTACTACTGCATCCCTCACGCCGCCCAAGACAAAGAAACCGGAGCCTGGTCTGGCATGGTCGCGACGGTCATTGTCAAAGCGGGCGCATCCAGCTCAGCGCCATCTGACGACGAAACTGGCCCGGGCCCCGCAAAATCATTGGATGTCCAAGAAATTGGGCGAAGTGCCTTCGATGTCCCGGCCCCTATTGGGCAAAGGGCGCCCACGGCGGTCACCTTCAACTTGACAAGCGTGGAACTCGTTGGTGAAATGGCAGACGGCACCACGTACCGATACTGGACTTTCAATGGCACTGTCCCTGGACCCATGCTCCGTGTGCGAGAGGGCGACATGGTCACCATCAACCACCACAACGATGCGTCCAGTTTCATGACCCACAACATCGACTTTCACGCCGTCAATGGACCCGGAGGTGGGGCGGCCGGAACCATCGCCGCACCCGGTGAGACCGCGACGATTACGTTCCGTGCGCTCAACGCTGGGCTGTACGTCTACCACTGCGCCTACCAGGACCCGCCCCTGCACATCGCCCATGGCATGTATGGATTGATTCTCGTGGAACCGGAGGGCGGCCTTGCGCCCATGGACAAGGAATACTACGTCTTCCAAAGCGAATTCTACAGTCCGCACAAAGCCTCCGAGCCAGGCCACCATGACTATGATGGAGACCGCGCCGCGTCCGAGGATCCGACCTTTGTGGTCTTCAACGGCCGCATGGGCTCACTGACCGACGAGCGTTCTTTGCAGGCAGAAGTGGGCGACACTGTACGCTTGTTTGTCGGAAACGGCGGCCCGAATCTCGTTGGCAGCTTCCATGTGATTGGCGAAATATTTGACCGAAGCTACGACCAAGCCAGCCTCGAATCGGAGCCACAGCGCAATGTCCAGACAACCCTTGTTCCCGCTGGCGGCGCTTCCATGGTGGAGTTTCTCGTCGAATACCCAGGCGATTATTATCTCGTGGACCACAGCATCTTCCGCGTCCACAAAGGCGCCTTTGGAGTCTTGACCGTCACGGGAGAAGCCGACGCCGATGTGTACCGGGAGGGCGCATGAAACAACTGGCCACCGTGGCCATGGCACTAATGTTTGCCCTCTTGGCTTGGACCATGGCTGTCCTCGTGGGCGCCCCCCTGGTGGCCTTATTGCTTGGCGAAATCCTCCTAGCCGCGCTCGTTGTCCTCGCGGGCATCCTCCTGGCCCGCTATCAAAAGGCCGAGGAACGCGCGGCACATTCCGTCGAGGATTCTTGAACATGCACGGACCAAGAATCATGGGTGCGCCCCTTGGCAAGACCCGCAGGCGCTGCAATCAGACCCCTGCCTCAGCCCCCCAACGCATGAACCAGGATGACTGGCCATGAATTGGACCCCCTTACTGCTCTATGGCGCCGTCGCCGGTCTCGCCGTCGTTGCCACAACGACCGTCGCCGCAAAGTCAGACCGGGCGCTGGCAGGAATCCTCGCAGCCGCTCCCGTCACCCCCACTGCCGCCATCCTCGTTCTCGGGGCCTCAGCACCAGCACGAGTGCTCCTTCACGGTTTGCCGATCGTCGCTGCGACCGCACTTGCCATTCTCGTTTCCACTTGGCTGCATCGTCGAGGCACCCAAGGCTCGGTGGGGATTGCACTTGCACTCATTGCCCCCATTGCACTCTTGCTCAACAGCGGCATTCCCGTGGCAATCTTGGTAGCCACTACCCTCGCTGCGGCAGGGATTGCCCAGGGGACGCATCGCAAGCAAGGCACATCTGCGCCATCGACCCGTCGCAATCTTCCCGTCATGTCGCGCTTCCTTCTAGGGGCAGGATCTGTCACACTTGTGGCATTGGTTCAGCACTGGACGCCTTCGTTAACTCCCTTTGTAGCCGTGATGCCGCTTCTGTTCGTGGCCTCGATTCTGGGGGCGCAATGGCACACCGGCACCGAACGTGCGCTTGCTGTGCTTCGCGGCGGAATCGCGGGGACCATCGGAGTGACAGCGTTCATTCTGGCGTTCACACTGGCTCGGGTGGCCGCCACTGGCAACCTCGGGGCGCTCATGTTGGCATGGTTCGCTTACGCCCTTGCTGCGTTCCTCTGGACCCTAGCCACGCGGCCAAGGAGTGCGGCTTCTCGGAGTCCGCCGCGAGGCGTGCCTCATTTTCATGCCTAAGAATCACGCTTGAGAACCGAGCCCCGAAATTATCCCCCGACACACATACTCATGTGCATGGCACGACACGAAGCCGTTGCACACCCCAACCCACCTGCATCCCACCGAACCGGCGGGGGATCGCCCCCTCGCACCATCACCAGGCACGCGCAGCGCCACGCCACAACACACGAACCGTCCCTCTGGACCAAAGTTGTCTGGGTCGGGCTTCGGCTGAGCCTCGCATGGGTTTTCTTGTGGGCCTTTTTTGACAAAACCTTCGGACTAGGATACGCCACCGCCAAGGAGAACGCATGGATTCGTGGCGGCAGCCCCACCTACGGCTTTCTGAACTTTGGCGCCAGCGGTCCCTTTGCCGGCGCATTTAATGCAATGGCCGACAGCGTCCTCATCGAGTGGGTCTTCATGGTGGGCCTCTTGTTCATCGGCCTCGCCCTTGCCCTCGGCGTTGGCGTGCGATTGGCAGCCTACTCGGGCAGTCTCATGATGTTCTTGATGTGGCTCGCCGTGCTCCCCAAGGACAACAATCCATTCATGGATGATCACATCGTCTACATCTTCGCGCTCCTAGCCCTCGCCATAGCCCGCGCGGGCCATGTCTTTGGTCTCGGAGCCCTCTGGAGTCGCACCGGGCTTGCCCAACGCTTCCCCTGGCTGGAGTAATTATGACCTCCATCGCGCTGCTCTCAGCATTCGCGGCGATTCTCGTTGCAGGCGCGGGGGCCATCGCCAACGAATCCACTCACGGCCAAGTCGCAGAGGGCATGGGGCTTGGCCACCAGCACATGCTCGACTACGGCGGCTACCACTGCACATCCCATGAAGCCCCCAATGAAGGCCCACACCACATCGAGCACATGCACGAACAACACCCAGCCAACCACGCCAGTTGCCCCGGGGGCCAACGCATGCACGAACAGCACACAGGGATGACATGAGCGCCTCCATCGCCTCAATCATTGCATGGATGACAGCCGCCTTCGCCTTCATGGTGCTATTGATGAGCCTGACCATGGGCGGCACCTTCATGGGCGGGGTGCACACAGGCCCCGGTACCTTCTGGATTGTGCTCATCATGTCAGGTGGCGTAGCAGGATCATTGGTGTTTCTGCAATCAAAACAGCAAAAAGCATCGCCCTGAAAGGCCACTGAGGCCACCCACACCAAGGGTCCAGCCCCTTTAATTGGCTAGAAGTCAACTCCATGACTCGAGCTCATTCGGGAAGAAGAGCGGCGAAACTTGGCACATATAACGACCATTTGGCCCAAAGCCTCAAACCGCCTCGAAGCCCATGAGGGGGTATGGAGGAGGACGGCAGCGACCAAGAGATTACGCATGATGTGCGTGTTTGGCTCATGAGCGCGAAGGCTGTCTTTCTGGCGGAGGGCTTCAGGCGGGATTTGAAGCAGGCGCGCAAGCCGGGCATGGTGTGGGGCGTGATTCGTCAGGAGCCGGACGATATGCAGATTCACATTCGGGCGTTCAAGGATGGCCGTTTGGAGTCTGAAGTGGAGTTGTCAAACAAGTTCGTGCAGCACTTGTGGAGCCACCGCCGAGGGGCCCATGAGGAGATTGGCGAAATCTTGGCTCGGCACGGATTGCCGACGCGCCACATCAATGACACCTTCCAACCCATCACCGGAACGAAGCCTGGTAAGGTAATGCCGGAGGGACGCACCAAGAATCACCACGCAGCCACGGCGTTTTTGGTGGGGCTTGGGTTGTTGGTGGGTCGCCATTACATCAAGCGAGCCGTGTACCGGGCGTTGCCTGGGGCGAAGATTGTGAAGCGGTTGAAGAAGTAGGGGAATTGCCTATTCTAAGGCACCAATGAAAGTGGTTTGTGCTTTTTCCTCCAAGCAGGCTTCAATTTCTTTGCTTTCGTAAAGCTCCGCAGACTTGAATCCAGATCAAGCCTCAGATAAACTGTCACGTGGCCGCTGATATCAACCCACTCATCGAATACTTGGTCAAATTGAATTTTCCTAGTGGGTGGTGGGTGGCTTATAATCTGCCGAGTTAGGCCAATTATATGTTTTTTGAGAACTCCCGGCCTGCCAGGGTCATAGCAAACCATCGATAATCTTGCGTATTTATTCTGCACATTATTCGCTGCCGCGACTAGACGGCTGACAAGGTGGTTGTGTAATCCCGTGACTAGAGCCTTGCACCGGGCATCGGTTTCCCCCTCATTTTCAGGATGAGGCAAGTAGTCAGGCACAATATTTTGTTCCATGAAACTTAGGGCCCGCCGCCCAGGATCATCAGCACTCGGAATAAGTCGTTGAACGATAATCGATAAATTCGACATCCGATGATTTGGTTTCTCAATTTTTGAGGTCAAATGAAGATTAGAAACATGGTGGAGCACCCCCACATAATCCCTAGTTGCATCAAGAAAATCATCCATGCGTGCCCGTTTGATTTCTACAATTTTCTCCCAGTATTTCTGGCGAGTCCCTAGACGATAAGTCCAGAATGCTGCAAAGCTGCCAGCCAGGATAGTAATCAATGCTGAAGCAGTCCATTGGACGGCGGGATTGGACCAATCCATGTAATTGGAGATGCAGCAACCGTATATCATAATATGTTACGCGATCGCCCAATAACTCCGTTATCTTAGCCGACAACTGCGGAAAGAAGTATAGAAATGCTCGTCGAAATTTGGAAAATCCGCCCAGCAAAATCATTTCCATCGCCAATCTCTTGCTTTCCCAGCCATTTGACCGCGCCTCCTTGCAATCGGGCTCACCGGCACGAAAGCCACCCTCGTCATTCTCGCCAGATCCACCCCTAAGCTCGTCTGCCGTGCTGTAATCGCCGCAATGAGATAACCGGCAAAGCAAGCCAACGACCGGCTTTATCTGCTCAACATCGCCCGAATGCGATCCCCTGCATTCTCTGCCTTGTCGGCGATCTTGGAGATTTGCAGGGTGAGTTTGAGCAAGTGATAGACGGCCACGGGCCCCAGCTCCACTTCCACGGAGGGTTTGAGCAGGTGCGCCGAGAGGGCACGAGACAGCACGTCGGTTTCGTGCTCGAGCTCGTGGACGCGGTGGATGAGGATTTTTTCTTCGTCGCGTTCGCGCTTGATGAAGCCAGTTTCTACGAGGTCGTCGAGGTTGGCCACGGCGTCTTCGTAGGCATGTACAGTTTCCACGACCTTGGCAAGCAAGGCGCGGAGGCCGTCGCCC
>JBFJXT010000028.1:0-13440 GCA_041623015.1 Thermoplasmatota archaeon
ATTCCAGTCCCCCCGGTGTATTTGTACGAACACGACTACAATGAGTACGAGGTTATCGATGGTCGCCAACGTTTGGATTCCATTCGTGATTTCCTAGCGAATGGTTTTGCCCTAACTGGGCTGGAGTACTGGCCGGAGCTAAACGGAAAGCGATTCAACAAGCTGCCCCCCGTTCTTCAGAAGGGCCTGCTACGTCGAAGCCTTTCCGCAATTGTACTACTTGCCGAAACTCGGGACGCCGACCAGGACGATTTAGACGTTCGTCGAGTACTCTTCGATCGCCTGAACACCGGAGGTACGAAGCTCAACCCGCAGGAACTACGCAACGCTCTGTATCCGGGCCGACTGAACAAGTTGCTAATTGAGCTGGCACGGGGCGACGAATTCGCCAATACTTGGGGAATTCCGCGACGAACCGAGAACGAAAACGAAAATCCGGCCGACAAACTCGTAGGCAACACATTGTTCAAATCTATGGCTGACGCCGAACTAGTCCTTCGTTTTTTCGCGTTAAAGGATGCATTGGACAATGGCCGGAAGGGCTCGCTACGCAGTCTCCTTGACAAGTTCATGGAGCATCACGCTAAACCTCCTGAGGAAGAAATCGATGAAATGCGCGCCGACTTCCGGGCGAGCCTCAACAGGCTCTACACGGTCTTCGAGGGCGAACCGTTTCGATTGCCCACGACGAACCGCCCCAGTCGCCCGCTGTACGATGCGCTCATGATTGCGGTGAGCCGCCATCCCGAAGTAAATCTCCAAGCATGCGCCGACAAATTACGGGCAGGCGTCCAAGAAGCACTAGCAAACGAGCATAACTACGAGATTCTAATCGGGCGCGGAAACACAATCGAATCCATTCGAACCCGCGTCGAGTTGGCGGAGCAACTCGTAAAAAACGCGGCGGAATAGCCATGTCCCAACTCAGCGATGCAAAGACCGATTTTCATAAAGACCTCGACCGCATTGTCGACCTCCTAGCGGTAGTGGATGATGTTCGGTCGCTCGGTGGAAGCAAACTTGGCGGAACATACAACCTAGGAGACTGGGCAGAAGCAGAAACCCTCCACAAGTCGTCGCTCTCGATACGAACAGACCTGCCGCTTGTGTCGGGATCGCTCCTCATGTTCGTGGCGGGCCGCTTCGAATATTTTGTCCGTCAAGCGATTGAAAGTACCGTTGATTCACTCGCTGAAGGTGTGTCCCGGTTCGACGAGCTGCCGGAAAAATTGCGTATTCGTTTGAAGCAACGGACATTTGAGGTCGCCCAGAGCCCTCAGAAATTCAACACTGAGGCAAAGCTGGCAGAAGCCTATGTTCAAGATTTAGTCCAACTATGGACTGAACCCTACGATTCCACCAAGATCCAATCAAGTTTGATTTCCATCATGGAAACTAACATCCATTCATCCGCGCTCGCCGAATTGACAAAGAGCGTTGGCATCAACGGAGTGTGGACCACGATGGGAAAGCAAGCGACGCTGCAACTGGCACTGCATACCACCGAAGATGGAGCAACTACGCAGGAAGCCAAATCCAGGCTGGATGCAATCATGAAAGAAAGAAACCGGCTTGCACACCCTACATCTTCACACACGTTTCCTGATGCCAACAAGGTGCGCGAATCGCTTGAATTTCTGCGTGCATTGTCGTCCTCACTAGTGGACATTGTCGCCGTTTACCAGTCGTCCCTCAACAACGGCGCTACCTCTTAGCAAATCGCTCAAGCCGACGCGCATTCGGCTCGCGACTTACCTCAGTCGTTAGCCATCAAATCACTCAACCCCTATTCCTGCACTTTCTCAACACGCTTCGGCAACCCGTGCAGAGGCGCCAGAGTCTCTTGCTCACCGCATTGTGGGCAAACCAATTCTACGGCGTCGTAGGGGTCGGCGCGGGCGTCGAATGCATGATCATTGGAGCAGGTCACGTGCAAGAGACGAGTTGGGGGCCGTGCAGGTCGGCGCCAGGGCATGAGCGGAGTGCTGCCGCCCCGGTCGCGGACTTCCTGCCGGGCCTTGGCAACGCCTTCGAAGCCACTGATGCGTTGGCGCCAGCGATCTTGGCGTTCGCGTTGGCGTCGATCGAAGCGACTTCCGGTGACGTAGGAGTCGAGGCGGGCGGCTTCGAGTTCCTTGAGGAAGTCTGGGTCGTCTTGGAGGCCCACGTCGATATCGATGGCGTGGCTTGGGTCTGCTTTTTCGAGGGCCCAGTACCGGTTGAGGCGGTTTTGGCTCCAGCCAATGAAGCTGGCATTGCCTAGAATCGGCACGAGGCCAGCAAGGCACAGGGCCGGAGTTGGGCCGTAGGAGAGGTCCGAGTCGCTAAACACTTGGTTGAGGCGGGACGCGGTTTGGCATTGCACAATGAAGGGCCCAATGATGGGCAAGATGAGCAAGGCCAGGTTCAATCGGTGATTGAGTCCCAAGGCGGCGTGTCCGTCCACTTCCTTGTTGACGCGATACAGCCAGACGCGGCGCGTAATTCCGAAGGTCAGCACATAGAAGAGAATCCGTTTCCAGACCACTCGGTCTCGGCCCACGAAAACGACACGCACGCTTTGACCACGCAGCCGCCCAGATATGATGTGTTCGGAGAGAACCTGCGAGCAAACCAGCGGCCAAGGCGGCTGATTCTCACTTTTCCTACGGCTCCACAACCCTTAACATGACGGCCTCCAACCCCTGATTCATGAGCTTCAAGGCCGCATGGGTGGCCCTCCTGATGGCAACGGTAGCCCTTTCTGGCTGTTCTGGCGGATCCGATGACGGATCTCCCTTTTCGGTTAAGGAATCCAAGGACCCCGTAACACTGCCCTTTGTGTTCACTGCCAAAGTGAGCGCTGACGAATACAAGTGGGAACTGGGCGACGGCAAGGCCCCCCGCTTTGGAAAGTCCGTCGAGTACACGTACGGATTTACCGACGGTGAAGTGCGCGTGAAGCTCTCCACCACCAAGGACGGCATCGTCACCCAACACCCCGCCAAGACCTTGACCCTTGGCAGCGGCGTCAACACCGAACCCAGCTTCCAACTGCAATTGGAACAAAACTGGGTCCAAGTTGGCGAAGAAGTCACCTTTACTGGAGCCGCCAGCACCGACGCCGACGGCGACCCGTTGCTGTTCAACTGGTTCTGCATCCGCGAAAGTGACATCGGCCTTGCCGGTGGCGGCCACGCCCACGGCCCCGAAGGCGTCGAGTACGGCTCCGCTGGCCCCGACCCCATTCCCTCTTCGCTCCTGAACGGCACTCTGGCGCCCACTGCGGACCGCATGGTCGAGGGCGACTTTTGTGAGAACATGTCCGGCGACGGCTTCTTCAGCACCAACGCAACCCTCCGCGGCTCCTTTGCCCAAGCCGGCATCTACAAGGTGACCATGCTGGCCAAGGACCCCAAGTCCTCCAGCCTTCCAGGTAGCGCCAAGATTTTCGTGACTGACTCGCCCCGCATCAAGCCGGTCGAATTGGTGGAATTGACTGGCAGCCTCGGCACCGGCAAGCCCGCTGAATTGGATGCTCTGGCCTGCGCTGAGAACGTCAACCAGTGCGACCACAAGGCGTCCGAGAGCTTCCAAGTGCTCTACCCCATGTTCGGATTCCGATCCGAAATCAGCGGCGACACCAGCATGATGCAGTCGCTCCTCAAGTCGTGCTCCACGGAGGCAGTCTCGGAAACCGCCGACGCCATCACCGGCAGTGCTGATTTCTTGGACCCTGGCCAACACTGCATCGGCGTTGCCAACCGCAACCCTGGCGCCACCGGCGACTACACCGTGACCTTGACGTTTGAGTACGTCACGGACCCCACTGTGCTGTTCGACGACCCCGCGGGCCACTGATTTATGAGCGTTTGATCCCCTCCCTCTCCACCCCCCCTTCCTCCATCCTTTGACCGTCGAGCGTGGCGGTGTTGCCACCTCGAGAATGGCGGCGCCCTGAGTGGTGTCCCACGAGAGGCCCTGGAGGGTTTTGGCAATGCATTCTCCGCTAACGATCCACAAAATGGGCCCCATGGGCGCAGGATTCGACCCTGAAACAACTGGCCCCGCCGCTAACTTGTCCTTCCTAAACCCTTAAACCACGGCCAACTTGGCGCAGCCCGTCCCTGGGAGCGCACGCCATGTACCGTATCATCCAAATGGAAGACACCGTCCGGATCCCGCCCGAGCGGATGACCGACGAGCTCACGACAACCATTGCCGAGCTCGTGCAGGAGTCCTTTGAAGGGCGCCTCACGAAGAACCACGGCATTACCGTGCTCACCACCAACGTCCTACCTAAGGACCAAGGCAGCGTCATCCACGGCGACGGCGCCATTTACCAAAAGGTCGGCTTCGACGCCCTCGTGTTCAAGCCCGACGTTCAAGAAGTGGTCGACGGCATCGTAGCCGAAGTGGTCGAATTCGGTGCCTTCGTGCACATCGGCCCACTCGACGCCCTTGTGCACATGAGCCAAGTCATGAACGACTTCATGACCGCCGACGTGCACAACGAACGCCTCACCGGCAAGGAAAGCGGCCGCTTCCTCGATGTTGGCGACAACGTGCGCGCGCGCATCGTCACCGCCAGCCTCAACGAATTGTCCCCCCGCGAATCCAAGATTGGCTTGACCATGCGCCAACCTGGCCTTGGCAAGTTCGAGTGGATCGAAGAGGACCGCATCCGCGCCCGCGAGCAAGCCGCAGCAGGAGCCTAGTCTCATGCAACGCGCCTGCAAGAATGACCACTTCCTCACCGAGGAAGCCATTTGCCCCCTCTGTGGCGGCCCCACCAGCAAGAACTGGTCCGGCATCCTCACCATCCTGGACGTTGAAAACAGCCAGATGGCCGAAGCGATGAACGTCACCAAGCCCGGCAGCTACGCCCTCAAGGTTCGCTGATTCTCATGACGACCACCCTTGAGTCGGTTCCCAAGCTGGTCAAGGCTCTCCCCGACGACGCGAAGTCGCTCTGGGTTGAGGAATACAATCGTGACTTCGCGTGGCGCTGCAGTGAGTCCCACGCCGAGAAAGCCGCGTGGCTCGCGGTGCGCCAATCCTACAAACAGGACGGCGACACATGGGTCCGCCGCTAGGCGAATCCGGCACCACGGACTTGCGGCCAGCCCGCGCTTACACATTGCCCGAGGCCGTGCGCCCGCGCTTTGCTGAGCCGTGGGGCCCAGTTCTGAGTACCCCGGAACTAGCGGAAGCCTTGCCAAAGTCGGCGGTGGTCGTGGCCGTCGGCGACGTGGTGAGCTTAACTCTGAAGGACCTCGGTTTTACGCCGCGGTTCATCGTGGTGGATTACAAGACGCAGCGAGGCGATGAAGACCCCAAGCTCAAGCAATCGCTTGGCTCCTGGGGGACTCGGGAGATACGCGTCAAGAACCCAGCAGCGGAATTGACCCGTGAAGCGTGGACCGCAGTGCGCCGCGCCATGCTCCTAGAAACTGGCGGCCCGACGCGGATTGTCGTGGACGGCGAGGAAGACATGGTAGGCCTCGCTTGCTTCCTTGAGGCCCCTCTTGGTACCTTCGTGGTTTATGGCGTGCCTGGAAAGGGCGCTTGCTTGGTGGAAGTTACCCAGGAGTTAAGGGAAAAGCTGGGAAAGCTGGTAGGTCAACTGCTAGCTGTGTAGCAGACCTAGGGCTTGTAGTCGTCACCGGTGCAGGAGCCATCGACGCCGCTGTTTTGATCTTCAAGGGAACAAATGGTCGGCTCCAGGGCGTCGGGGACGTTGTCTCCGTCGCGGTCAACGTTGGGCATGTATTGATCGATGGTTTCCAGCACCAGCCTGTACAGGCCATTGATGAGTTCGCCCGGACTGATCAACTCATTCTGAACGTCGCTGCTCGACCGGCATCGAAGAGGCACAGTCGGGTTGTTGACTTGATTGCGGACTGCTTGTCGACCGCATATTTGCCCCTCAAGAAGATCGGGAACGTAGTCCCCGTCCTCGTCAATAAACTCAGGGACCACTCCTGTTTGAGGAAGTCCTAGATTGTCCATACAGGTGTAGCCAAAATTTTGAGCCCCAAGAATTAATCCCGAACATACATCGATATCGCCCCCGCTAATTGTATTTTGTGGGATGCAACTTATGGATTCTATGAACCTGCCATTTGCTAATGGAAAGTTAACAATCGCACAAATGTAATTTTTGCCTCTATCTGAATCATATCCATTGCATGCTGTCACGGAACCTTCCCTTGACGTGGGTTGACACGGATAATCTTCTCCTGTTGCCACGACTGGCATTATTGTGAGTAGGCTAGCGACAAGTGCGACTGCGAGTATTTTCATATCGACCACCTCCAGAAAAAAGCAATAGCTAATGAAATTAGTTATTAAATTATATAGAATGGTAATGTTTTCCATAAATAATTAGAATTGGGCTCCTCGGCTACAAAGCGCCAACCGATTCAGCCCACTATTGCCCCAACACTCCCGAGAATAACGCCAATATTCACGAGCATCAGCCACCACGCCCCTTAAATCCCGGCGCACCTCGACGCCCCTGTCCCACCTGGGACGCCCGGCCCCTTCGGGAGCCTGGTCGAGGTGTAAACATGAACATCGAAATCACGAAGAAATTCGACAACGCCCTCTTTGGCCGCAAGGACATTGAGTTCGTCGTGCGCCACGAAGGCGAAGCGACGCCCAACCGCGTCAACATCCGCCAACTCGTCGCCGGAGAAATCGGCAGCAAGACCGAAAACGTTGTCATCGCCCGCATGCGCAGCGAAACCGGAATCTCGTCCACCCGTGGCATTGCCCGCGCCTACGAGAACGCCGACCTCGCCCGTGCCCAAGAGCGCGTTCACTTCCTGAAGCGCAACAACCTCTACAAGGACCCCAAGAAGGAGGCTGACGAATGAGCTCCTACTACCAAATTGACGGCGACAAGCTCGTCCGTCTCCGCCGCGACTGCCCCAAGTGTGGCCCCGGCACCTTCCTTGGCAAGCACAAGGACCGAGAAGCCTGCGGCAAGTGCGGCTTCACCGAGTTCAACGCCGAATAAACGGTTCAGAACCGGGGCACCTGCCCTGCCTTTTCCTTCCTTTTCCTTTTGAAGCCCGGGCATCCACTGGATGCCCTTGGCGCATGAACGAAATCCTTGGTTCTTCAGAGCCTAATAGCCGACGATTCCCGGGGGCTATGATATCGCCCCGGGTCGTCGGCCGTAGGCCGGCGGCCCCTCCAGGGTAATCCGAGGGCGCGAAGGGCCCTAGGGGAGGCAAGCTCGTCCGTCTCCGCCGCGACTGCCCCAAGTGTGGCCCCGGCACCTTCCTTGGCAAGCACAAGGACCGAGAAGCCTGCGGCAAGTGCGGCTTCACCGAGTTCAACACTGCCTAGGCAGTTTGCTACGGGCACTGCCTGCCTCTTCCTTCCTCTCCCAACTCACACTTTCGGCCCATTTGGGCAACCTACCCCCCACAATGCTTGAAACGGGGAAGCGCCGTCGAACCTGCATGCGCGCGCGCGACACCATTCTCCTCGCACTCGCACTGACCGCAACCACCCTCGCCGGTTGCCTCAGTGATGAGCCGGACGATTTGAACACCAACAAAATTCAACCCGCCCTCATTGAGGAGGGACTCAACGCCGCCCACAGCAGCTACGAAGGCTTCGGCATCGCCGCCGCCCTCCAATCCAGCCCCGATGGCAAGCTGAACCAGATGCGCGACGACGGCGTCCTGCAATGGTTCAAGCCAGAATACCGAGGCATTCCCGATGTGCTCACTCGCGTTGAGCCCGTTGCTCACGTGGAAGGTACCACCACGGGCGGCGGCATCACCGTCTTTGGCCCCCTCGCCTTCATCGGCGGCCGCAGCCAAGGCCCCATGAGCGTCGTGAACATCATCGACCCGTCCATGCCTGAAGTCATCGGCGTTGCTGACGACGTTCCGGTGCGTGACGCAGACACCATCTTGTTCCCCGATGGCCGATTGGTCGTCATCACCACCGCCGGCGGCAGCAACATCTTCGCCACCGATGCCTCTGACCCGGCCAATCCTGAACTGATTGGCAACTTCGAGACACCTGGCGGCAACCACAACATCGCCGTCGTCCCTGGCACCCCGATTGTCTACAACACCGCCATGGACATCATCGACTTTGGCAACCCCGAATCGCCTCAACTCATGGGCACCTTCGAAGGCGGCGACGGATGCCACGACATCGCATTCAGCATTGACCGCAGCGCCGATCGCTACTGGGCCCTCTGCGCCGGTTACGCTCAGACTGAGATCTGGGACATCCAAGATCCGTTGGCCCCCGTGTTGAAGGTGGCCATCGATTACCCCAGCGTCGACAAGGGCCTCCCCGTTGTGGGTGGCGAATTGGATGACGCCGGTGTCCCACAAAATGTCGGAGAAGCCATCCCTTGTACCCCGGTGGGCAATGTGTGCCCCGATGGCGCCTTCCCGCTGAGCTTTAGCCACCTGGCCATCCTCAACCATGACGCCACTGTGCTCATCATGGGTGACGAGACGGGCGGCGGCGGCATCAACGGCTGCGACTTCTACTTCGAAGGCGCCGACGGCCAAACCTACAGCGGCCCCATTGGAAACTTGTGGTTCTACGACATCACGGACCCCGAGAACCCTGACCTGCGTGGCCATGTGAGCCCCGGCTTCACCGACGCCTCCTCCGTCGGTACCAACCCCATGAATGTCGATCCCGCAAACACCGATCCCACTGGCGATTCCTGCACCGCGCACTTTGGCCAAACCATTGAGGACACTCCGTTCCTCGTAATGGGTTTCTACACCGCTGGTGTTGTCCTCGTGGACTTCAGCGACTTGGACAACCCCCGCATCACGGACCGCTGGGACGAAGAGACCAACATCTGGGATGTTCAGTACTACCAAGGCTACCTATTCACCGGCGACATCGCCAGGGGAATGGACGTCTTGAGTCTGTCCGGATAATTTCGCCCCGAGTCGTCGGCCACAGGCCGGCGGCTCTTCCGGGGTAATCCGACGGCTCATTCGTCCTTGGTCTCAAATTGGATCGCACCTGACACCCGCTGCGTCCTTGCTTGGGCGTCGGTTCAATCTTGCTTCTTTTCCGTTTTTTCACTGGCTGCCTTTCGCATGGCCCGTAGCGCCGAGGACACCGTGGGTGCCAACGTTGCTGCGTCCAAGGCCATGCGTCGGCGTTTGCTGCGGCTTACGCCAACCCAGGGTCGGCTCCGGTGCCTAATCACATCTCAACCTCCGAGTGTGAGTCGGGTGGCACCCGGTTCAGCCGTTGCGTTCTGTCCCGGAGCCCGAGGGTCCAAGTGGTCTCTTCGGCCCCCTAGCGCCTTCGGGCGGACAATGTTGTTGACTAGTTTCGAGTCGGTAAGGATACTTGGCTTTCTTGATCAGAGTCTTCTGCTTCCCCGGTGCGAAGGATGCGGCGAACGCTTTCGATGGTGGGCGCAGTGACGGAGAGGGGCCCTTCGGACTTGTGGGTGGGAACGGTGGCGTCACGGGGAGTGGGCAAGCGCTCGGAGCGAAGAGGGGGCTGCGGGGAGTCCATGGCACAGAATTCGTCGTTCGAAGGTTTACCGGAGTTGGTGAACCAGCGGAATCAAACCTGGCCCAAGTGGCGGTAGACGGAGCTAGCAGCGCATGTCAGGCATGCCAATCTCGCATCCGGTCACAGCCTCTAGCCAACCCACGGCGCCACCTTCACAGTGGAACATGAGTTGGAATTCGATGGTGCAGCCAAGCAGCGCCTTGATGGGCTCTGGGGCATACCTTGCGAGGGTGCATTGGTAGGCGATGTAGTACGTGGGGGTTTCTGGGATGTGTGGCGCAACAAGGCAGTCTACGACGCCAGGAGCCGCGGCAGCGGTGGGTGCAAGGGCGGGGGCTGCGAGCAGAAACATTGCAATGAGGGCGAGTCGGGTTGTGTTCATGGTGAACCGCATGAACATCCCATGGACTGGCTTGATGGTTTGCAGGCGTGGCGTGTCTATCCAATCCGATGCCGACTCAGGAAGGGTTGATGGCTGCGTCCGATGACGCCTCCCAAGCTCCAATTGGGTTACCTCGACAGTCCAAGATGGGGCGTTGGGAAAACTCTGGGAGACTTTCTTCAGGAATCCAGCCCAATTGCTGGCACGTGCGGGCCACGAAGGTCTCAACGGCAAGGTCGTTGCCGGTGGTCATTTTGATGCTGAGACAAGCACCACTGGGACGGTGCAGGGCCACGTAGACGCCGGCCGCACCCACTTTTCCAACAACCGCGCCGTTGCTGGCTTCTGAAAGCTGCGTGCAGAAGCGCCCAGTGCCTGCGATGAGGTCCGGGTGTTGGTTCATCGCATCGAGGGCTCGTTTTCCTTCGGGGTGGGTTTCAAGCCACTGGTAGGCTCGCGCCAAGGATTTGATGGGTAGCCAAAAGGTGGGCACCCCGCATCCATCCACGCCCACTGGGATGGACTCGGCGCCAGTGGCTTGTTTGAAGATGACTAGAATTTCTTGTTGCAACGGGTGCTCTGGGTCTTGGTAGGCTTCCAAGGGCCAGTTGTGGTGCTTGCAGACCGCGAGCATGGCAGCATGTTTGCCGCTGCAATTGTTGTGAATAGCGCCCCATCCGCCAGCGGGCTCCGATTGGGGTGTCATGGGCGGGTGGGAACCACAGTGCAAGGCACCAGCATCAAGGCCGGATTGTGCAAGCATGGCAGTGGCCCGGTCTGCGTGCTTCGGTTCTGACGAGTGGCTGGCGCAGGCAAGGGCAAGATCAGCGTCATCAAATCCGGCTTGGTCCATGATGCGAACGAAGGGAATCGATTGCAGGGGCTTTGGGGCGCTGCGCAAGTAGGTGTGCGTCTGCGGGTTTCCCCAGGTGTGAATGGGCGCGCCGCTGGCGTCGAGGACCACGGCGTGGCCAGTGTGAATTGCTTGAACGCGTCCGCTGCGTCGCTCAATGGCCAAGGGAATTCCGGGGTCCACGGGTGCCCGACTCACGCAGGGGACAAAAGGCGGCGGTTGCGAAGACGCGGGGACGCCCCCAGGCAAAAGCGCAAAAGGTGCCAGGCACCATGGAGACCCATGACTTCCAAACCGCCAACCGACGCTGAACTACGGGAACGCTTGACACCGATGCAATACCACGTGACCCAGGAAGGGGGCACCGAGTATGGCGGCTCAGGCGCATTCTACAAGCACCACGAGACGGGCATGTACGTTTGTGTTTGCTGCGGCGCCGACTTATTCCGAAGCGACGAGAAGTACGACAGTGGCAGCGGCTGGCCAAGCTACTGGCAACCGGCGCCCGATGCAAACGTGACCCTGAAGCGCGACGAAAGCCATGGCATGGTGCGCGAGGAAGTCCGCTGCGGATCCTGTAACGCCCACTTGGGCCACCGCTTTGACGATGGCCCCGCGCCGACGGGCTTGCGCTACTGCATCAATTCCGCCTCGCTCGACTTCAAGGCCGCGACGGCCGACGCCTCTGGCGACCCAGCCGAGTAGGGGCTTGTTTAGTTCTCCATGACGAAGGCGAACGAGACGTAGGTCATCAGGACCATGATGAATGCGTGGCGCAAGCCAAGCACTCCGCGTCCGCTGCCCATGAGGCCCGCCATCATGCCATTTCCGATGGCTTGAACGACTCCGGCTGTGAAGTAGAACGTGCGGTAATCGTCGATATCTACGCCTGTGAGACTGAGTCCCACATCCGCTAGGTCGCTGTCTGCGACGGCTTGCCCCGCGTTGAGAATTTGGGGCACGAATTGGTCATACAGAACACCCACGACGAACAGGAACACCAGGAACGTCACGTAGATGACGGTGGTGTAGACACCCATGCTAAGGCGCCGTTCCTTTTCGAGGGTCTTGATTTCACGGGCGTCTCTGGCAGCCGCCAAGAGAATATCTGTGGTATTGCCTCCGCTTCGTCCCGCTTCAAGCACCAAGCTGACGGTTCGTTGCGTCAAGGGGGTAGCGACGCGTTCTCCGAATCGCTCGAAGGCTTCCTCGAATCCCACGTTCCAGCTCAGTTGATCCGCCATTTTCTTGACTTCAGCACTGAGGGCGCCGTATTCGCCGCGCGCCGCCACGTGGACCGCTTGGACGAGTGTAAGTCCACCTTTGTGGCTGCTGGCAAGATCGCGCAGGAAATCGGGGAATCGTAGCTCCATTTCCCGGGTGCGCCGGTGCTTGGTGCTGGCGTGAAACCCTACGGGCCCAACTGCTGAGAGCACCGCGAGGCTGGCTAAGTCGAGCCATCGGTGCTGAGGCAAGCTGAGGACGTTGCTTCCGTTCTTGAGGGCGAATGCAGAGAATGCAAACAGGATGGCCAGCAAGGCGCTGACTGCAACCAGGATGATTTGTTCCCGTTTTTCCTTCGGCGTTTGTTGGCGGTAGAGCACAACGCGATCTTCTTGGCGACTGATCACCAAGCTCATGGCTAGGCCCGCGCCGGCCGCCAGAACGATCAACAACAGCAGAAGCAGAATCGACCTGTTGCTGGTGACCTGTTGCACCGCACCCAAGGCGCCGGCACCAAACACGATCATCAACAGCAAGAAGACAAACAGCAGGGTGAACGCCACGACCGTCGGCATCACGACGCTCTTCTGGCGGCTCATGTAGTCGCGGCCGGCGTAAGCGCTCTGGTCGTCACTGAGAAGCACGTAGAGTGTTGGCAAGCCCCGAGCAACCATCGTGACCACACCGATGAGCAAGGCACTGGTGAGGTGCAAAATGACCGCATCTTCTGGCCGGAATGTTAAGACCAAATCCACGGCGCCGGGCCGACTGGCAATGTAGATGCCAAGCAATGCCACCGCCACCGCCACTTGGAGCGTCGAGTACACCATGATGCGGGTGGCACCGCTTCGATCCGGTCGAAGATCCATGCGCAACGCGTGGTAATGGGCGTAGGCACTGGTGCCGAGGACACCGAGAATGAGAATGGCCAAGGCACGGTGGGCGCCAATGGCATCCAGTTCAACGTGGACGACGCCAAATCGACTCAAGATGGCCACGACGAAGACGATTCCGCCAAGAATCAATAGCAAATTGAGCAGGACGGAACTGACTTTGACTCGATTCCAGCGGCGCAGGCGTTCGTAGCGAGCACCACCTGTGGTATCGCGGCCAATGCGGTGGAGCATGGGGATCGGGAAAGACATCCCGAGGGTGGCTGCGATAGCCAGCAGGGCTACCGTCCATGCGGCGATGCCCCAGACGTAGATGTTGTTTGACCAGGAGACGAGAATGCCACCTGCCAGAGCCGCCACGAGGCCCAAGGCCCCGGCGGTCATGAGGCTGTACTCGTAGGTCTTGGTGCGGACGTTCATCAGGCCTCCGGGGTGCTGATTTTCACAGTCACCGCAAAGCCAAGGGTGGCAAGGGGCAACATGGCCAGCACCAAGAGGTAGCCAATTCTGAGCATCCGTTGTGGGTCGCCACCGAAGCTGCTCATGACGGACAGCATGACGAGCAAGAACAACGGAGC
>JBFJXT010000029.1:0-13419 GCA_041623015.1 Thermoplasmatota archaeon
CATTGCGAAGATCCAAGTGGCTTCCAGATGTGAGTTCAATGTCTTGGTGTGCCGTCACCACGGACCCGCGAAGGTCCAGCATGCTGTTTTGGGATGAGAGCACGATTAAGCCACTCTGGGAGAGCAAGTCGCTTGAGCTTGCCCAGATGAAGCCGCCTTCGCTTTCCATGCGCACTTGACCCACGTGGCCAAAGCTGTGCGCGAGGAAATTCTCGGCGCGAATCCAGCCACCTTGGCTTTGCACCAAGATGTCTGAATCTCTGGCGACGAAGGAGGCATTTTCGATGAAAATTTCTCCGCCTCCACTTTGCAGATTCACTTCGGGGACTCGGCTTTCGAGGCTTCTAAACAGCGTGACGACCGTGCGGTAGGGGCGAGAATCTGTCAGCAAAATGTGTCCATCGGAGTTGCTGTCTCGGTTCGCGTCATTGCCTGGGTCATTGTCGAACAGTTCTCCACTGTAGGGGAAGAAGTCGTCGAGCACTTGGATGGCCACTTGGTTTTGATCGTTGTAAATCGGCTCCCTCCATTGGGTGCCGTCATCGATGAGCGACGTATCATAGAACCAGTTGCCAATGGCAAGATCGTTGTAGACGATGCAGTAGGAATCCGAGATGCCGTCTTCGAAGAACAAGTCTGCATTTTGAACGATGGGCGTTGAGACTTCCACGTTGGGAAGGATGCCTTCTTCGTTGAATTCCGCGGTCCCCATGCGGCCCCGAAGCGTCAGGGTGCGATCGTGGAATTGCCAGCCATTGGTTACGTGATTGTCTGCATCCAGAATTGCCATGCACATGCGAATGCTTCCGGGTCCCGCTTGATTGGGCAAGTCCACTTCGGGAACCATAGGCGGCGGCAAGGCAGTTCCGGTCTGGATGTCTAGGCCCTCGGCAAAAATGAATCCGCCCGGGCTGGATATGTGAACCTTGCCCGCCTTGGCTTCTAGGATGGCACCTTGGAGTGTCAAGTTCATGCCTGAAATCAAGATGTCGTTGGCACTCTCGAGTCGAACCCCCGATGCGACGGTGATTGGGCCGGCACTTTCCAATTGAATGGATCCCAAGGTTGCGGTAATCGGCGTGGATATGGTGATGCCCTTGGGCGCCATCAAGACCACATCTGGGGCCACGTATTGACCCGAACCGGCAGGCAAAACCAGGCAGCCGGGCCGACTCATGGCGTGAATGCCGTCGGCGAAATCTTGGGGATCGAGCAACTCGTCGGTGGGGTCTGCAATGCCGTCGCAATCTATGTCTTCAAAGGGCAGGGTGCCAAACAAAGTGGACAGGATGCCCCCGGTGCTGCTTGAACGGTCGCAAATCCGCTCGGTCACGACGGCGTTGATGCTGAGTTGAGAATCAGGCCCGGTCTGGGTTTTCACTTGAACGTGAATGGCAGCGTCTCGCTGAAGGGTTCGAGGACTACCGGCCCACAAATCGCCCGTGGCAACGGGATCCACGCTGCCGGCGTGCTCGGCAGTCAACGCTGCAATGGTGTCCTGTGCCAGGCGTTGATGGGGGACCAACCGATCTGAAACTGCGCCCCGTTCTGTGGCGTATCCGGCTTGAATTTCGAGTGTGGTGCTGTTTGCATCTAGGATTGGACCTCCCGCATGGTAAACGAGCACTTGTTCGTCGCCCGTTCCCCAGCCGTTGCTACCACATGTGAGCACGGCGCGAAATTGGCTGCCAACGGGATCGTCCGGGCCATCCACGGAGCCAATCAAGGCACCTCCAAAGACGCCAATTACGCTCACGGCTACAGCGACGGTGAGGATTTCACCGATGAGGCTGCCTACCCCGTTTTCGTCTTTTCTTAGTAAACGAGAGAATCCCACAGGCGCACCAGACAACATCTTTGTCCGTGCCGCACTTTAGAAGCGAAACAGCGGGAGCCAGGGGACAGTTCGGGCATTCACCCTTGAATCTGTACGTACACTCGGGTCACTCGGTAGGAGAGCACCACATCCCGGACGGAGGAAAGGGGATCGGAGTCGGGGCCGATGATGGACACCGTCACTTCATCCCCTGTGGTGGTGATGGTAAATCCGGGAAACAGCCCTGATTCGGAGAGTCCCGTGGCCACGAGTCGCTGACGAAACAGGGATGCCCACAGGCCAGGGTCTGGCGTTTGAAGGGTGAAATCCATGGAGGCTGCACTCCCGGTCATGCTGCGGTGCTCTAGGGGTGCGGCAAAGGTATGGACGACCATGTCGCCGGCGAGGGCTTGATCGGGCCCTTCCATGAGCGGCATGGACCAGTCCAGGTAGAGTACATTGTTGACGGATCGAATCTGGAGGGGCGGCTCGGCTCGAAACAGGCGGCCTTCGTCTTGGGCAAGCACCATGGCGCCGTTGGCCATTCGGATGGTTTGGGCAGGGTAGTATTGATTCTGGGCAAAATAAGACAGGGTCCCGCTCACAAGAACCTCCTCCCAATTGAGCACTTGCTGGCCCCCGCTGATGACTGGCACCACGACCCCTTCCGAATCCACCACATGATACCTGGCGATGTAGTCGGTGTTGAATCCAGGGTCATACGCCAGCCGAACCTGGAAGGGCTGGGGCGCATTGGCAATCACTTGTCTGAAGGCAGTCTCAGAAGCAAGCACATCCACAAAGTAGGGGCTGAAGGAACTGGCCTCCTCGAAGCTCTCCATGGCGGAGGTCACCAACTCCCCGGCGCCATTGCGTACTTCGTGGTGAACTAGCAAGTTCGGGCTTTGGTGATTGACGCGCACCGTGTAACTTCCAAGGGGTGCTCCCACGTCGTCGAGGAGATTCACGCTGGCGGTTCTTGTGTTGTGTAATGCATTGACGTCTGCAATGCGCAGGCGTAAATCTTGGATGGAATGAACATCGGAAAACTGGATGACGCCTCCAAAGGCAGTCCAGGCATTGGCCGGAACGCCTTGCGGGTGGCCGTTTCGTTTGAGCACTTGCATATCTGCTGCTCTAAACGTCAAATTTGCATTCTCGGCTCTAAATGCCAGTACGCTCGGTACTCGGGTCCCTTCGCTGAGGCTGGTGCTTGCAGGCGCGCCTAGGCTCACGGGGAGTCCAGCCACGTCGTCGCTTCGATTGGTGGCCAAGTGATTGAGGTGCGCGCGTAACTGGCCAAGTTGGGCGTCCACAGCGAGCCCGTGTCCGGCTTCCTTTTCGCTTTCAAGGGTTGGAATCCACTCCAAGCGCCACTGCACCACGAACAGGGTTGCTACAAGCAGCAGGAGCACCGCTCCGACGACCGCGCTGACGCCCTCGTCTTCCTTGGCGAGGGGTCGCTCTGACGGGGGCAAAAATCGGCGAGGGCGAATTGGGGTCATGAGGTTCGGATGCGAAGGTAATCGACGAAAACGTCGCCAGGGGCCCCGGGCGCCGTGTTTTGGTCCATGAATCGAATGCGCGGCGTGCCTCCATTCAATTCGTCCGCAGTGAGCGGGTAAGTGAAGGTAGCAGGAGGGCCGGGATTCAACATAGGCCCGCGGGGGTTCCATTGGGCATTGACCGCATCCCAAACCTCGACTCGGATGGGATCGGTGAACGCTTGGTAGCCCATTTGCACGGTTTGTGTCCCCGGCGGCAGCGAGGGCCATTGGAAATTGGCATCGAGGCGGTACGTGGTGGTGTCCGTGGAGACGCGAATCCAGAGGCTATCCACAAGCATATCCACGGCGTCTTCGGTGCCCACTCGTCGAAATTGTGCGTCTACTTCCATCCCGAGGATATCGGACCACGTCCAGGATCGATCCAGGGTTACGTTGTGCATGGCCACGGTGTCAGTGATTTGAGGTTGGAAGTCTCTGTAGTTGGCTTGAAGAGAGCCACCGAGGCGATAGGCGAGTCGAACTTGATCGTCGAGGTAAAGGCCTGTGTAACGGCCCTCGAAGCCAATTTCCACAGCGACGATCGTGCCACTTGTGCTGCCAAAGCCGCCGACTCGAACTTGATCAATGTGCTCTGGGACCACCGCGTATTGGTCGTCGGGAGCACTGTGGGCTAGGTACGCAACGAGGGTTCCGCCGCCACCAATGGCATAAGATCCGTAGCGGTTGCTGGTCACGGTACCAAGGATGGCGCCCTCCAGAAGCCGTGCCGATAGGCTGTCCGTGTCATCTTGTAGGTACGGGCAGTTGCTGATGGTTCCCGGCGAGACAACGGATGGGCAAGTGACGTAGGTGTAGACGCTTGCCGGCTGGATGGCGTCTTGTCGCACCGCATCGTCTGCGAGGTTGCCAAGATAGTCGGACATGCCCTTGATTTGGGTCTCAAATTGAGATCCACCAAAGCTGGACCAGCCGCCGGGTGGCTCGGGCACTGTGGCGCGGAAGGTGGTGCCTGTGACAAGAACCATGGATTCCTGGGTCCATGGGGGGTCGCTGCCATCGTTGATGCGGTGGTGAAGCATCGGCGCGGGACTGGTTTGGACGCCAGAACAATCATCCGCCAAAATGGCGGTGATGGTGACGGCTCCTGTGGTGCCTTGATCCACATCGGTTGGCGCGGACAAATAAGTCGTCACCGTGGGGCCTTGGGTGTCGCCGGTGCAATCGATGCCGGAGTCGGTGACAAAGGAGCCCATGGCGATGACGAAGGGGGCAGATCCGGCGTGAATGGCCAGGACCCGCACCTCGGTTTCGCCCGGAATGGTTTGGGTGATATTCCAGGATTCACCCGCCACAAACACTCCATCTTCAAAGGGCGCGCCCGAGGCGGGGGCCACCGTGGTAGACACAGATCCGATTCGCAGTTGCAAAGAGACTTGGTGGTCCTCGAGGGCTTTTCCGCCGCGATGCATCACTGAAATCACTTCATCGCCCGTTCCCCAACCCGAGTTGCCGGGGTCTAGTTCAACGCTCAATACTGAGGGCCGATCGTCAATGGGTGGGTCAATCCCCGATACCAACATCGCCAAACCCGCTGCAGTGGCCACGGTGACGCTCACGAGCAAAATGGTGCCAAGCACATCGGCCACTGCATCGGTCTCACTGGCCCATGGCGTTCGCATTCAAGCCCATTGGGACGGGTTCAATACTTAGCGATGCGCCCACGACAAGGCGGCCATCGACTCCTTTGCATGCTAGATTATCTATGCCGCCAAAGCAGACACGGTTGGTGTCGTTTTCAAGCGACGTTTTGCACCAAGTGCACATCCACAAGTCGGGCTTGGGGCGCATTGAGCGCGTGGCGCAGGCAAAGCAGCGCCGAGCAGACTCCAGCCATGGCGTGGCTATCCAAGTCCATGCGGGCAAATCCTTGGACGGTCACCGTCACCGTCAATCCGTTGTCTTCGGCCGTGACGAGCGTTTCCACGTGCGTTGGGTGCAAACCGTGGACGCCGGGAATGTCGTCGGCTCGCTTCACCGCGTGCTCTGCAGCCACTTCGGCTTGACCTAAATCGGCGCCCGACTGAGAATCCATTGGGAACCCTTCCAGGCGACCCCTTGCCACACTCATGCGGCGAATGGGAGCGTCGTCCGTCAGATCACGCATTTGCCATCAAGTCCGCGTGCATGGTGGCGGCGGCGCGGCGGGCGTGGGCCACGGCCTCGATGATGCTGCTGGGCCCAAGGGCAATGTCGCCGGCGGAAAACACGCGGGGGTGACTGGTGCGGCACTCTTCGTCCACTTCCACGTCGCCCCATTTGCTCATTTCCACTTCCTTCTCCACGGCTTCGCGGATTGGGCTGGGGTTTTGGCCAACGGCGAGAATTACTTCGTCTGCCGCCAGTAGGAATTCGCTGTGGGGGATCGGTTCTGGGCGTTTTCGGCCAGAATCATCTGGCAAACCCAGTTCCATTTGGGTGCATTCGACGAACTTCACGTGGCCATCATCGTTGGGGATGAGGCGCGTGGGGTTGGCCATCAGCAGGAATTTGATGCGCTCGTCGCGGGCCTGAATCACTTCTTCGGGGGCCGCGGTCATTTGGCGTCGGCCGCGTCGGTACACGATGTGGACCGTCTTGGCGCCGAGGCGCAAGCTGTTGCGCGATACATCCATGGCGGTACTGCCACCGCCGATGATGACGATGCGCTTGTCTTGTAGATCGTATTCTTCGCCCAATTCGAGGCGGCGAAGCCATTCAACGGCGTGCTTGACGCCCTTGAGTTTCTCGCCTTCTACACGAATGCTCTTGGCCGCGTGACATCCGACACCGAGGAAGACGGAATCATGAGCGTTCAGCAGGGATTCGAGGGAGTTGTCGCCTTCGCCAAGTCGCCAGCCGGTGACGAATTCGACGCCCCAGTCGCGAAGGTTGTCGATTTCCTTTGCCACCACGTCGCGGGGCAATCGGTAGGAGGGGATGCCGACGGTCATCATGCCGCCAAAGATCGGCAGCGCTTCGTAGACTGTGACGCCGTGGCCTTGACGAATCAAGTCGTAAGCCACTTGGAGGCCAGCCGGGCCGCCGCCCACTACTGCGACAGTCTTGCCGGTGGATGCGGGGCGCTGGACCTTGGGCATGGTGCCGTGGTCGAATGCGGCGCGCTTCAGGGAGCAAATTGCCACGGGTTCGCCCTTGATGCCGACCACACATACGTCTTCACAGGGGTGGAAGCAGGTGCGGCCCAGGGTACCGGGGATGGGGTACGTTTCCAGGGCAATGGCGAGGGACTTGTCAAAGTCACCTTCTGCGATCGCCTGAATGTATTCGGGCGCCCGCGTCAAGGCAGGACAGCCGTACGTACAGGGCTTGGTTTTGCAGTCAATGCAACGCTGGGCTTCTTCCACGGCCAGGGTCCGGGTATAGCCCAGAATGGCCTCAGCGTAGCTGGAGACCCGCGTAAGGGGGTCTAGTTCTGGCATCTTGACGCGTTCGAGCTGCATCGCCATGACCATTCCTCGGTGAGGGTTCTTGAATAGCCGCTCCTGAAGAGCCCTTCGACTCGGCCACGCGGCGAAAAAAGGCCTCCAGGCCTCCGATTTTAGCCGATTTTTGCGGTCCTTAGATGAATCGAGGCCCGAGGATTTGCAGCATAATGGCGGCAAAAATCAGGAGGCTTACGATGCTTGCAGAGCGGGCCACGATTTGATCTCGGCGGGCTTTGTCCATGGCGGGTCGAGTTTTTTCCACCACGCCTCCAACGGCGTCCCGGAAGATGTGTCCACCGTCGAGCGGCAGCATCGGGAGGATGTTGGTGAGGCCCACGAGGAGGTTAATCCAGAACACCCAGAATAGCGTCTGGAACAAGGGCCAGAAGACAGCGTCCTCGAAGGGCGTCTCGTAGAATGCCGGCATGTAGACGCCCATGATGGGGCTGCCGCGAATCTCAAAGATGGGCAGTTGGATCAAGGCAAGGAGGTTGGTGCCGCTGTTGCCGAGGGGCGACGTGAACAAGCCCTGGATCCGGTTGGCATCGAAGATTTGAATGCCGACGAGGGGCGCATTTTCCATGTCCGTAGCACACTCGGCGCCGTCGGTGTAGGTCTTGCTGAAGGTGAGTTCGCAAAGCAGCGCGCCGTCTTCGTTGAGGCTGATGACGTTTTGGCGCTCGGTTTCTGTGAGCACATCCCATCGACTGGTGACGGTGACCGTGTGGACGTCTCCGTCGCGTGTAGTGATTTCGAGGGTTTCGTCTGGCACCACCGTTGACATCCGTGTCCTAAAGTCGTCTACGGTACTCAATGGGCTGTCATCAATGGCCACGAGAATGTCTCCGCCCATGATGCCGCCTTCCTCGGCGCCGCCATCCTTGGTGACGCTTTGCACGGGCACGCCTTCGTGAGCGTCGGTGCTGCCTGCCATGCCACCCATGGCGGAGAGCACAAGGGCAGCCACGACAATGTTCACCGTGGCGCCTGCTGCAAACACCCGCAACCGTTTGCGTCTGCTTGCCACTGCCATTTCCTCTTCGTCTGGCTCCACGAACGCACCGATGGGGACGATGATGTAGAGCAGCCCAAGGGACTTCACTTTGAGGTCGTTGGCACGAGCAAGCACCCCGTGGCCACCTTCGTGAACCACGAGCGTGATGATGAGCGCGATGATGCCGTACCAGAGGGGCACGAAGGGATTGACGCCTGGGATGACGAGGATTTCGCTGCCCTTCAGGGGTTCAATATCTTGAGCCGGATCCAGCACAACGGCGACGGCCAACAGGATGAGACCAGTCATGAGGAACATTCCGACGAGCGAGAGTACGATGCCAAAGTCGCCGAATATATTCCAGAATTTTCGTGGTTTGGAGATTGCATCCAGCGTGCCGCGGCCCTTCTGGGTGCGAATCATGAGGATGAACCCCATGAAGAGAGACAGGTTCCATTTCGCCATCTTTCCGCTTCGAATCAGCCAGAAAAGCAGAATGACGTAAGCCCAAACGAGGGCGGCCGTAACGAGCCAGCCGTTAACCACGCTGCTCGGACGATGAATGCCGCCGATAAGGGTTGGCCTCCGGGATGCGCAACAGCCAAGCCCCGCGTCGAGCATGAAGGCCGTGGACGACGCGCAGGAACACCCCGGCGACGGCAACCAAATGGTGCTACTGAGGAGCACCTATTCTACTGAAGCCGACGGCGAGGCGGCCGCGCGGCGATTGCTCGACAAACGTGCGGCTTGTTGTGTTCACTTGAGCCCGATTCGAAGCCTGTATCGTTGGAAAGGTCGAATCGAGGATGACTCTGAGTGGCTCTTGGAGGCGCGGACGCCAAAAAAGCACCAAGATCGCTGCTGGGATGCCCTGCTCGATGGACACCCATACGACACGCCGTTGGTTGAGATTGTGGCAGAGACGAAGGTTCCGGCGCGGTACGCCAAGTGGGCCCATCAGTGCACGATTCGGGGTTGATTCACCGGTTACGGCGCCGGGACCCAATGCTCGATGCGCGTATTGCCCCTTTCTGCGGCATCAGCTAGGATTCTAGCGGCCCAGCCAAGCTTCTGGGACTTGATTTCGGGATCCGTTTTGTGGCTGTAGGGGCCCGATTCCGCGCCCAATTCGAAGGCCACCAGGCGAACTCGCTTCACGCCCATGGCCTCACAGAGCAACACCGCGCGGTCCCCATCCGTGAATCCTCCATGATTGCGCACATAGTCGGCTGGCGGCGCACTTTGGCAACTTGGAGCAACCACCGCCCAGTCCTTTGCTAAATGGAGGCGATCTTGGTTGTCGCCGTGGGCGTGAACCGCCATGCTGGCCCCTTGTTCGGCGGCCCAATTCAATCCATCAGGGTTGCCGTCTAGGTCCGTCATGACGATTCGGGGCACGATGCCAATTTCTCGCAATCGGCTGGTGGCGCCATCAGCCGCAATGACAATCCCAGGGGGCAAGTCGTGGGCTTGCAGGGCGCCGAGGCTTGGACCGCAGCCAACCACCACGGCATCGGGCCGATTCTTGAGGTCGGTTCCGATATGACGCCAAGCGGCTCGCGCGTGGGCCGGGGCAATCATCTCGGCCAGCGCCTTTGCCGCCACTTCGTCTGCATGGCGTTCCCATTGAAACAACTGGAGAATCGCCTCGTAGGTGGGCTCCCATTCCTGGAATTCCATGTCAGTGCTCCATGGGAGGCGTGTCGCCTTCGTTGAAGAAGCTGCGAACGTACCGGCTCAAGAGCACACCAGCGGCTGCTACACTGAGACCGGCGGCCAATTGCATCACCAATTCGAAGGTGATGACATGGTCCAAGGGTGCTTGGCGAAGAACACCGAGGGTGACGTTGAGCACCACGTTGCCGATGAAACCGAGGGCAATGAGCGTGAAGGCAGTGGTCCAGTGGCGCAGGCCGGCTTGGCCTTCTCGCACCCATTCGTCGACGAGCATGCCCGCAGCACGCACCAAGAGGGCGGCCACGAAGTAGAACAGGAACGATTGCAGAAACACCAGGGTACGATAGAAGGCACCCTCTTCTGGCCCAGGCAGCTTCGAATAGGATTGGACAGCACCAATGGCGAGCAATCCAACTGTGATAATATTGGCAAATAACTGCATCTTGCCAGACCGCATGCCTTCGCCAAGATCCTGGAAGAACCGCTCCATGCGGCCTTCCCAGTGCATGGCGTGGACAATCATCCACAAACCGACGACCGCCAGGGTGACACCCCAGGCGTATTGGGCGATTTGCATCAGGAATGCAGCGCCCCAAATGAGCGTGATGAGGCCAACAGGCAGGACGTAGCGCCGTGCCAGTTTTTTGTCCTCGATGATGCGCGTGAGGGTGTAATAGAAGCCTTCAAGGCGCGGCGCCTGGCGCACGATGGTCCGGTGTACGTGGGCAACCCGGACGCGGCTGGTGAGAATGGGCAGAATTTGTTCGTCTTCTGCGCCGTCACTGACGAGTACCACTTCGTCGGCGCGGCTGAGTTCTAGAACTTCTTCCAGTTCTCGGGCAAGTTTCCGGTCGCCTCGAATGCCCATGGCGCGGTGGCCGGTGATGGCGGCCACTTCCACTTGATTGCCCTTTTGGACGGCTCCGGGAAGTTCCTTGTCGTAGAGATGGATCGCCGCAAACAAGCTGTTTGTGTCCGAGTCCTCTGGATCTGCGATGCCGAGCTTGGTCGCTGCTTCGATGAGCCGTCGGCGGCCAACAATAGGGGTATCGACCTGGGCTTTGTGGCCCACATCGTCATCCCGATCCACGGACAAGATGAGCGTCTTCATCTCGGTACAATCCAGAGGGCGGCCTCACTGTATTTGGGCCTGTCGGCGTGGGTGTTGTTGATTGACGAACCCCGACCGCAGTTTGTTTCGTCGCCTCGGGCAATGTTCACAGTTTGAAGGCCTTGCCGATGGCTGCGTTGAGCCATGAATCTGGAACGACTCGCTTGAGAAAATTCCCAGTTTTGGCATCCAGGGGTGCTAGGTAGTGGAATCGGGGCCTCTTGGAAAGGCAGGCGTGGGTAATCAATTTGGCAATGGTTCGTGGGTGGCCTCGGCCTTTGCCGCTAAGCACTCGGTTGAATCGGTCGTGCAGTTCTGCGTAGGGCCCAGTACCGGCGCCCAATCCAGCTTCGTCTTTTTCCACGGCGGCCCGTGCTCCAAATTTGGTTCGAATGCTTCCTGGCTCAATGAGACTGACTCGGACCCCCGTGGGTCGAAGCTCCATGGCAAGCGCTTGAGACAACCCTCGCAAGGCAAATTTGGTCGAGGAGTAGGCTCCAATCATGGGAAATCCGATGTGACCTGCGATGCTGCTCACGTTGACAATCCGGCCGCTGCCTTGTTTGCGCATGTGCGGCAAAACTTCCTGAGTCAAGCGGTGGGCGCCAAGCACATTCACATCGAGCATCGCTTGAAATGTGGACACGGGCGTTTCTTCCACCGGCATGAAGGCGCCAAAGCCGGCGTTGTTCACGAGGGCATCGATGCGGCCATAGGTGTCGATGGTGTGCGCGACAGCTGCCTTGATGCTGGATTCGTCGGTGACGTCGAGGGGGAAGACACTCACATAATCATCTGCAAGGTCCTCAATGGCGGCAAGGCTTCGTGCCGTCGCGACCACAATGCAGTGTTTTTGCAGGTGCGCGACCGCCTCTCGACCAATGCCGCTGCTGGTGCCTGTAACGAGGACGACTGGACGACTCACGGAAGGACGCGAGTTTCATCGTCTTCTTCGGCCTTCTGCTTGGCCGCGAGGCGTTCCTGGCGCTTTGCATCCCGCTGCGCCTGTTTTGCCGCCTTCATTTCAGCACGGTCTGCGAGCCTTTCTTCACGAGACGGCGCCACCGTGGATGGATCCGCATCTTCCGTTGGCTCGCTCAGTGGGCCGGCTTCCATTGCAAATTTACCGATGCGCACCGCATCCCATATGGCCCATCCGAGGCCGATGGCGCCGGGAATGAGCAATGGGTACGAACCAAAGACGACGAGGGATGCTTGCGCGATGCCTCGCCCAAGGAGTCCGCTATGGGGGTTTCTTGCCCCTGCGACCATGGCCCCAACGCCCGGAATTGGCACCACTTGCAGGGTGACCACGGCAGGTTTGAGGCGTCGGCCAAGAATCCAAGGCCGGATGGGTTTACGCATGGACCTCTCGAGTGGATTTGATGAAAATCAACACGCCCCAGACCCAAGCCCACACCAGGGATATCATGAACAGCGTCAATCCAAGGCCGCGAACGGGGCCGACGAGGAAAATGCCCGCCACGAAGAGGGCAAATTGTACGAATCCCATGAGCCACGCTTGAGTATCTCGAGCCACGCCGGCGGCCGTCATGGCCGCCATTCCAGGGAATGTAACGAAGCTGGCCGCGAGGACCAGGACGCCCCAGGGCTGGCGTGGCACACGGGGCACCACGAAGCCAGCTTCCTCGACGATGAATTCAGGGGATTCGGACGGCATGGAGATCACCGGCTCTTGATGAACAGCAGGACGCCCCAGATCCAGGACCAAAGGATGCCCACCAGGAATATGGACAGCAACGCTTGCAGCAAGCCGTGTACAAAGAGCCGAGTCTCTTCCATGTTGCCGGCGGCGATCATCGTGCCGCTTCCGGGCAGGAAGATGTTCATCACCAAGACAATGATACCCCAAGGCTTGCGCTTGATACTGGGGAGGTTCACCATGCCGGGTCGAGTTGAGGCGGCAGACAAAAGGGTTGGGAAAGGGAAGAGGAAGTTCGTTGATGCGCCTAGTTGCTCTTGATGAAGATCAAGATACCCCAGATAACGGCCCAAATCCAACCGAGACCCAGAAGCAGAGTCGCGACGATTTGCAAGACACCGATGATGATGGTGTCCTTGTGCTTCTCGATGATTCCGGTAATGAGAATGCCGAAGCCACCGAGAATGATGCCGAGAACCAAGGCGAGGATGCCGCCCGGGCTGCGCTTGAATTGGGGAATCTCGAAGAGGCCCATAAGTAAGGGATTCCTGCAAGAGGAAAAAGCCCGCCGTATTGCATCCTCGCCAAAATGCTCAGATTTCTAACCATTTTTGGGGCGCCATCGTCCCGAACCCTCAAAACGGGGTCTTGTGTCGGCGGGCCCCATGGACCTGTATGAATACCAAGGTCGCGACCTCTACGAGCGCTACGCCGTGCCGTGCGCCAAGGGGTTCGTCGTGGAATCCATGGACGACCTTGCCAAGCACCTTCCCACCGTCGGCTACCCTGTCGTGGTCAAGGCACAGGTCCTGGTTGGCGGCCGTGGCAAAGCGGGCGGCGTCAAGTTTGCCCACAACGAAGCGGAACTCCTTGAGCACACCCAAGCCATTCTTGGCATGGACATCAAGGGACACATCGCCCACAAGGTGATGGTTGCGCAGATGCTCGACTTCAGCGCCGAGTACTACTGCTCCTTCGTCATTGACCGCAACGCCCGCAACTACCTGATGATTTTCAGCCAAGACGGCGGCATGGACATCGAGAGCGTCCCCGAAGAACGCCTGGCCAAGATCAACATCGACCCCTTGACCGGCTTTACCGACGCCCACGCCGAGGCTGCCTTCGAGAAGACCACCTTCGACGAAGAGACCAAGGCCGGCGTCAA
>JBFJXT010000030.1:0-13343 GCA_041623015.1 Thermoplasmatota archaeon
CCCGGCATCCCCGGCGACTCCGGCAGCGGCTACATGGATGACGACCACTGCGCCTGGGGCGTCACGAGCACCGTGCAACTGTTCCCCTATGCAGGCAGCAACGGCATTGGTTCCATCAGCAAGGCCCTCGCCTACGCATCGGCCAACGGCGGCCCCAGTGTCACCATCGCCACGGCGACCCCCATTACCTCGCTGATTGTTTAGGCGACAGTGGACCTTGCGAGTCTACGACCTTTTTTCCTTCTTATTCCTAATTTTGACCCCAATCCCACTGGATACATGGGGCACAAATTCGTCAAATTTTGACTCTGATGGCCGGCGCCCGAACAGGACTTGTTCATCAGTGTTGCCCGCCCAAGTTTAAGCACCGAGCGAGGCAGTCCCCGAATTGTGCGCATTGGACTCGTCCTTGCCGGCGACGCCCCCACCCCGCACGAGCTGAAGTTGCTCGATGCCTGCGACGCGGTGATTGCTGCCGATGGAGGAGCCAAAACGCTCCTACAAGCAGAGCGCCCGCCAGACCTCATCGTGGGTGATCTAGACAGCTTGGACCCGGATGCGTACAAGTGGGCTGAAGCGCTGGACATTCCCATTGAGCGCTACCCCTCTGACAAGGATGAAACCGATGGCGAACTGGCCCTCGAAAAAGTTCTAGAACGCGTCCCCGACGTGGTCATGTTCCTCGGCGCCCATGGTGGCCGCACGGGGCACTTCTTGGCCAACCTCAAGCTCCTTCGCCGATGCCACGACCGTGGCCTGGACGCCGTTATGATTGGCCACGGAGAATCGATTCGATTCCTGAGTCCCGGCGGCGAACTGGCCTTGGCTGGACGAACCGGCAGCACCCTCAACATTTTGCCCATTGACGGCCCAGCCACCTTCAGCCTTGCAGGCACCAAGTGGGACGTGGTCGAGATGCGCCTGGAGCAACCCAGTGCGCGGGGCTTGTCCAATGAGATTGTCGCCGACGGCGCCAAAATCAATTGCCACGAAGGCACCTTAATGGTCATCGTGGAACAACCCACGCCGTAAACTCCTCGCAAGCGGGGGGGACGAGGGTAGGTGAAGGGATGAGTGGGCTGCCGCGCCTTAGATGGCCGAGGCCGGACGCTGGAATTCTCCCACCACTAGGCCCTGAATCAAGTCCGCTGCGTACACGGTGCCGTTGAGCACGGTCACGTCGAACGTCATGGGCACGCCATCGAGGTCGAAGCCAATGCAGCACTCTTCAGGGGCCCACATGGCATCGTCGGGAACCGGCATCAGGTATCCAAATGCCTCAGGGTGTACCCGGGCAGATTCGGTTTGCAAGTCCACCGCCCAGACGCCACCGTGGTAGTGGCTGAGATACAGGAGGCCGGCTTCTTGCCTGAAGAAATGGACGCTGAGGCCTAGGTCACCTGCTGCAGCGCCACCGGGGTTTCGCCACGTTGAGAGGTGGATGGGTTGATTTTGCATGGGCAAGCCCGTGACGGTGTCCGTGGCATCCAGAATCCAAATGGGACTGGCCACTTGCTGGTTTTCTGGCTCAAACGTTTCGCTGCCCACCACTACAACCAAAGCTCCGTCTGGGCCGCGCTCGGCGGTGATGCTGTGAGTGTAGTGCTTGTGATCAGTGTCTGCCGGGGGCATGAATCGACCCATGAGCACCGGAGCTGCCGGGGTGGAGACATCGAGAATCTTGGCGCCATCGTAGGCGTAAGCCACCAACAGCAACGGCATGCCAGTGAGGGGGTCCAGGTAGAAATTCATGTCATGGCCATACACGGAGCGAAGGGCAAAGGTGCCTGCACCTCCTGCATTATCGTTGGCCGCGTACTGAGCCGCATCGGCAATGGCCAGTTGGTCCTGGGTGACGTACTTGCCTTCCACCGAAAACACGCCATCCGCGTAGGAAAGAATCGTCACGCCCATGCTCAAGCTGAACACGTACTGGGTTCCGTCCATCGCTCCAGCGGCGATGGTGTGGCTGCCAAACCCTAGAGGATCGGACCAGAAACCGGCCAGCAGCGGCGACGAAGGATTGCGCACATCCACGGCAGCGACCCCAGGCAAATCTCCAGCCTCATACCCCAAAAACAGGGTCTCGCCAGACTCGGACCAAGCCACCGTGCGATCGCCATTGACTTGGACGCCTGAATTGAAGAAACTCAAGTGCACCGGGGCGTGGGGCGTGGAGATGTCGTACACATGGACGCCTTGCTGGCCGCCGCCAGTTTCTGCGCCGTGAACCGCCAACGCCAACAAAGCACGGCCCTCGTGAATTGCCGCAGCATGGGCGCCTACTGGTTGCTCCACGTTGCCACCAAAGCGCAACAAGTCATCATGGAAAACAACGGACGCATTGCGGGCAAATCGGTGCTGGGCAGGGTCTTGGTGGTTGTGGGTAAGCCCCTCTTCAGGAATTGGATTGTCTGGACTGGTAAACGCAAAGCGATCCATTGCATCTTGATTGTCAAGTTCCGTTTCGAGGCATCCGGCCAAGCCAACTGAAACCATGACGAACGCCACGAATCCAACGTTCCACGCGTGCATGAATTCCACGAGAGTTGCCCCATCTTGGCCCTTGTGGTGCCGGTGCTTAATGGGAGCCCTGATAGCCCATGGAACGCCTATATGCAAACATCGCAGAGTTGGCCATTGCTGCATTGCTGGTGCTGTCGCTTGCAGCCGGAGGCATCCTTGCCCACCGAATGGGCTTGCCCAGCGCCCTTGGATACCTCGCCGTCGGCATCTCCCTACGGGCCACAGGCCTGCTGGACCTTGACATCCACGCTCTCGAAGGCGTCAGCGAAGTGGGTGTGCTCGTTCTGCTGTTTTTCATCGGCCTCGAATTGGATTTGCGCCGCCTCAGACAGGCTCTCAAATCCACCGCCTGGACCACGCCCTTCGACATTGCCCTCCCCGGTATTGCCGTGGCGACCCGGGTGCGGTTGCTTGGCGGGGGATTTACGGAAGCGGTCGCCCTCGGCATCGCCGTCAGTGTCAGCAGTACGCTGTTTGGAGAACGATTTGCCGCCCAACCCGGAGTCTTGCCCGCATCCCGGCAACGCGTCATCGGTGTCCTAGTCAGTGAAGACGTGGCCGCCGCTGCCCTGATTGCATTGCTGGTGGTGCTTGCAGGTGGCGGAGATGGCGGATGGCTTGGGCCCGCAACCGCTGTGGGTCGCCTCGGCTTGATGCTGATTCTCATCACCATGGCGGCCCTGCTCGTGGTGCCACGCATGCTCGACGAAGTGGCCCGAAGGCACATCCCTGATTTGCTGGTCCTCTGGGCCCTCGGCATGGTCGTGCTGTTTGGTTACCTTGGAAACCTCGCAGGGTCAGCCGAGCTGGGCGCGCTTCTTGCAGGTGTGGCCGCCGCTGAAAGTGGCAGTCGCTACGTGGTGCGCAACAGCCTCACCGGCATCCGCGACCTTGCCGCCGCCGTGTTCTTCTTCGTTAGTGGCCTCGCCGTCGACACCCAGGTGCTTGGCGCCGTCATGCTCGTGGCTTTGCCCGTCGCCGTGGTGTTTTTCTTCAGCAAAGTGATGGTTCACATACCCGCCGCTCTCGCCGCAGGCCTGCCGCTACGGGGATCTTTGCACACCGCCTTCGCCCTGGCCGCCGTTGGCGAATTCAGCCTCATTCTCGTTGCCGTGTCCGAAAAACAAGGCATCGCGCACCCACAATTACGCGCTGTCGTCATCGGCGCCATGGTGATCTTGTTGCCCATCGCAGCCATCCTCATGCGCGCCACACCAGCCATCGAACGAACTGCCTGGCGCATCCCGGTTCGGGTGCGAAAACCGATCAGTTGGCTCCTAGCAGGCCTTCGCCGTGGACCCCGAGAAAACGACGGCACCGGCATGCGCCGCGCCGCCCTTCGCCGACTCGCCGCCAATGCGGTGCTCATCATCGGCCTTGCCTTGCTTGCCGCATGGCTTCGCCCCCTCGTTCGCGTCCCATTCCAAACTCCCGTTCCAGGGGTCACCGACACCGCCCTCTGGCTCGGTGGAACCCTCGTGGTCGCCGCGCCCTTCACCCTCGGCGCCTACCGAGCCTACCGTGACCTCGTCTGGAGCCTCGTGGGCCTACGACCGGGAGAACGAGAAGGTGCAGGAAAGGTCCGTGTTCGCCTCGTGGATGCCTGGGTTGCCCTCTCGGCGTTTCTGGTGCTCGTGCTCATCAGCCTGCGCTTGCCCCAGGCGCTCCCGGTGCTCGTGGGTGCCGGACTGATTGCCCTCGTTGTACTGGTGCTTGCCTGGCGCCGCCTCTCCCGGTTCCACCAAACCCTCGAAACCACCCTCGGCCGCGTGCTGGGGCAAGACGTGGAGACTGCCAAATTCTTGGATCAAGTGCTAGCCAAGTACCCCTGGGGTGTTCGTTTCATCGCCGTGAGCGTCCCCCCCGGAAGCCCCCTCAGTGGCCGCAGCCTCAAAGGCAGTCGGCTTGCAGAATTGACCGGAGCCACTGTCGCCGTCTTACAGCGCGGCCGTCACGAAACCGTCAACCCCGGCGCCGACGAACGCGTCAAAGTGGGCGACACCCTCGTGCTGCTCGGAGACGTTCATCAATTGGCTCGCGCCGAAGCATTCGTGGTTGCTCACGGAGAAGCCGTGCGCATGAGTGCCCAAAGTGTCGCCGCCGGCATCGCGGAACTGAAACTAGCACCCAACAGCGACTGGGTCGGCAAACAACTCGGGACCGCAGGTATCAAAGACCGAACCGGCACCCTCGTGGTCGGCGTCTGGCGCGGAAACAACCCCCACCCGCAACCGTTCCGAGCCGACATGGAACTCCAAGCCGGCGACGTTCTGATTCTCCTCGGAACCCCCCTCCAATTAGAGCGCGCCAAAGTGGTCGCAGCAGGCGTCCCCGAAGCGAGCCCCGGTGGCCAAGGCGAAGAGACGCAAGCAAGCACCAACGAATAAGCCCGGCAAACCGATGTAAGGGCGACCGCGTCCCCCGGCCGTGGAAGAACTCCTGCTCTTGCTGCTCCTGGCCATCGCCGGGTTCCTTGCAGGATTCATCGACAGCATCGTAGGCGGCGGTGGCATCATCACCCTCCCCGCACTCCTTGCCACCGGCATGCCCCCGCACCTCGCCGTTGGCACCAACAAAGTCGCCGGCACCGGCGCAAGCGGCATGGCCAGCCTGCAATATGCACGCGCCGGGCTCCTAGAGAAAAAACTGGTCTGGACCACCGTGCCGGTCGCCGCCCTCGCAGCCGCCCTCGGCGCCATCGCCGTCCTCCAAGTGGACGCCGATCTCATCGTCGGCCTCGTGGTCATCGCCATGGTTGCCATCATTGCATACGTCCTTGCCAGGCCCTCCTTTGGGACCCAAGACAAATTCACCGGCCTCGTTGCCAGCACCCTCGTTGCCAGCACCATCCTCGCCCTCATCGTCGGATTCTACGACGGATTTCTTGGCCCCGGCACCGGCAATTTCCTCCTCTTCGGCCTCGTTGCCATCCACGGATTTCCGTTCCTGCGCGCCGCCGCCCACGGCCGCGTCATCAACTTCGCCAGCAACGTCGGCGCCCTCATCCTGTTTGCCAGCCTCGACAACATCGACTGGACCCTTGGCCTCACCATGGCCGCAGCCACCATGACCGGCGCCTACGTTGGAAGCCACGCCAATATTCGCAGCGGAGCCCGATTCGTCCGACCACTCTTCGTCATCGTCGCCCTGCTTTTGCTCGGGCGGCTCGTCTACGGACTGTTCCAATAACCGCAACCCAATCGGTGCAACCGAGTGTGGGGGCCAAACTGGCACCCTGTGCGCGTCTTGTCGTTCTTCTACGGCTCCTACATGGATCCCGAAGTGCTTGGTCGATTTGGTGCCGAAGCCAGTAATCCGATCCCGGCGACGGTAGCCGGTCAACGATTGGCGTTCTCGCCGCATGCAAATTTGTTGCCCGATGACGGCGCCACTGCGCACGGATTCCTATTCTCTCTTACGCACGAGGAGTTGGACAAATTGTATGGTCCCAATGGATTCGTCACGACGTACCGGCCCGTGGCGGTGATGGCCAAAACCGACGACGGCGTGGTGCCGGCGATGACATTTGTGGAAAATGCTCCTGAAGCGACGCCGGACCCAGCGTACTTGGAGTCGTTCCTTGCCATTTGCACCCGGTTGGGTTTGCCCAGTGATTACGTAGCTGGCATCAAGCAAGCTGCCGCACAAGCTGCTTCAACGTAGTCCGTCGAGGGAATCGCGTCGCTAATCCCGGTGTGGCGGGGCGTTAGATTATCGCATGTGGGCGCCAAGCATGGAGTGCATGGCGCTGCGACTTTCGGCTTCGCGCTGTGCTTCTGGGCTGCCCCAGAATTCACTGTAGTCGCCAAGGTAATTGGCCACTGTTTCCATTGGATTTGCTTGGAGGTGGCAGTGGCGGGTTCGGCCGCGCTTCTCCGTAACCACCAAACCGGCGTCTTCGAGGACGCGCAAGTGCTTCTGCACGGCGGGGAGGCTCATTGGCAAGGGGTCTGCCAATTCACTGACGGTGTGGTCGCGTTCCTTGAGGGTTTCAAGCAAGCGTCGGCGGGTGGGGTCGGATAGAGCAGAGAAGCATTGATCCAAGCTTGGCAAGCCGTGTGCTTGGAGTGGGTCGGTGTGTGGCGAAAAGTCGGGTAGCATGGGGCATCAACAGAAGGGTCCCTCTGGGATACGTTCTATCCGCGAGCATTGGTTTTGCATGAAATGGCCGTCCAATTGTTTGGTTTCGGCGTTTTCAGGCGCTTCAATGCAGTTCGCGGATGCGGGCACGAAACATGCAAGACTCCGACCTAGGATGGAGGTTGCGCCAGGGTTCCCTTCTATCTAATCGTTTTACAACAATGTCACTTTTGTACCTGGCCACCTGATATTCTAGTTATTTGAACATTTCTTAATTTCCTTTCTTCCTATTCAATTGGATTTCAATTTTGGATGAGTTTGGGCCCATTCCCTGGGGCAAATTACCATGGTCTCCAAACCCTCCAGTTTGCCTGGATACTAGCCCGCGTCGCCGCCCCTGTCCGCTCCGGCCAAGTATGTCCACCCACTCCATGCGCTTGTGCCCCGTGACCTTGAACCCGTTCCCATGAGCCAATCGGCAACCACCATGAGCCGGCTCATGCAGCCTGACGAAGCAAACGTCTATGGAAACATCCACGGCGGAGCCATTCTCAAGTACATTGACGAAACCGCTGCCGTCGCCGCCTGGCGCCACGCTCGTGTGCCCAAAGTGGTCACTGCCAGCTTCGAACGGATGTCCTTCAAGAAACCGGTTTTTGTGGGGGATATCCTACACTGCCACGCCACCGTGCGCTACACGGGTCGCACCAGCATGATCATCGGTGTGCGCGTGGAAGCCGAAGAGCCAAGCACGGGTGACACTCGCCATGTGGCCAGTGCGCACGTTACTTTTGTCGGCCTCGACAAGGCAGGGACCCCAACCCCGACACCTGGTGTATTTGCTGAAAACGAAGTTGAGCAAGAGAAAATGGATCGGGCAAAGCGGATTCATGATGCAGTCAAGGCTGCATTGAAATCGTAATTCGTTTGACTTTGATTCGTCTTCCTATCCTTTCTGGGCGGGGGGGTGTGAGTGGGCAATCAAAGGCGGGTCAATCGGTTTACCATTCATCCCTAGATACATTCTTGTCCAGTTTCTACCATGCGTGAAAGCTCATGATGGGCAGGACAATGAACATGAAAACAACGCTATTTGCAGTCATCCTGATCGTTGGAATCTCTCTGGTCCCATTGGGGGCTGCTGACCACCCGTCGCAGCCACCCGAAGACGACTGCCGCCGTATGGCGGAAGGCTCCCTGCTCGGCGTCTCCGTGGGCGGCTGTTACCAGTACGAACCCGACTGCTCCGGTGGCGCCTGCACCTGGGACCGCGACAGCTACTGCGACGTCTACGTCGACACCAACAGTGGTGGCCAGTGCCTCACCGATGGCATCGGAATCATCGCCGCGTAATCGCGCATTAAACTCCCCCTCCTTCCCCCCTTTGAAATCCTGCACCAATGCACAGGACAAACACCCGCCGACGCTTACTTTGCATCGGTGAATCAGACTTGGTTTCTGCGTCGCCTTCTTGAAGCCGCCCCAAGTGCCGCACCCATGGACGAGACCCTGGGTACCATGGCTGGCCCGGACACCCGCACGGAAGCCGACTCAATGGGCGAGATGGAAATCCCCATCGACGCCAAGTGGGGCGCAAGCACCCAACGCGCCGTGCAAAACTTCCCCGTCAGCGGACTTCGCATGTCGGAATCCTTCCTGCGAAGCCTCGGACTCGTCAAGTGGGCTGCTGCCCTTGCCAACAAGGACCTAGGGGTTCTCGAAGAAGATCTTGCGGACGCCATCGCCGACGCAGCCTTCAGTATCTACGAAGGGGAACACATGGACCACTTCCCTGTGGATGTGTTCCAAACCGGCAGCGGAACCAGCAGCAACATGAACGCCAACGAGGTCATCGCCAACCTCGCAAGCGGCACCCTCGGCCGCAACGTTCACCCCAATGATCACGTCAACAACGGCCAAAGCAGCAACGACATCATCCCCACCGCGATGCACGTTGCGGCCGCATTGGAAGCCAAGTACACCCTCATGGGTGGCCTTGAGCACCTCCATGCTTGCCTCGTTGGCAAGGCCACTGAATTCGACGACGTGGTCAAGATTGGCCGCACCCACCTGATGGATGCCGTGCCCATTCGCCTCGGACAAGAATTTGGCGGCTACGCTCGGCAAATCGAAATGGGCATGGGCCGCGTGGAAACCGCCATTGAAGGCCTCCTCGAAATTGCACAAGGCGGCACCGCAGTCGGCACCGGCCTCAACGCTCACCCCGAGTTTGGCGCCAAGGTCGCTGAGTACCTCTACCAAGCAACCAACCTCGAATTCAAGGAAGCAGAGAACCACTTTGAAGCCCAAGCCTCCCGGGACGCCTACGTGTTCCTCGCCGGCACCCTCGACACGGTCGCTGCGTCCATGATGAAGATCGCCAACGATGTTCGACTCATGGGCAGCGGCCCCGCCTGTGGCCTCGGCGAATTGCAACTTCCAAGCATCCAACCCGGCAGCAGCATCATGCCCGGCAAGGTCAACCCGGTCATTTGTGAAGCGGTCATCCAAGTTGGCGCCCACGTCACCGGCAACAACACCGCCATCCGCATCGGTGGACAATGGGGGCAACTCGACCTCAATGTCATGCTCCCCATGATGGCCCACAACGCCCTCGAAAGCATCAGCCTCCTCGCCGGCGCCGCCACGGTCTTCGTGGACAACTGCCTCGCTGGCACCACCGCCAACAAGGAAACTGCCGAAGGCTACGTGGAAAACAGCATGAGCATGGCCACCGCCCTCAACCCGCTCATTGGCTACGACAAGGCTGCTACCATCGCCAAAACCAGCTGGAAAACCGGCCGCACCGTGCGAGAACTGGCCTACGAAATGTCCGGCTTGACCAAGGAACAAGTGGACGAAGCGCTAGAGCCTCGCAAGCAAACCGAGAATCTCTAGATTGAAAGACCCGGCCGGCGGGAATTCCTGCGAGTCTGTCCAATTGCTCGTCACTGAGCGACGGCACCTTTTCGGCGGAGGGTGCGCTTCTGGCGTCCGTGCCCAGAGTTGCCTCACGTGGCTTTGTCTATAGGCCCACCAGTGTGATCGGCATCGGCCCGTTTACAACGACGCTCCCGTCGGGTCCTCGAGTGGGCGGAACTTCGCCAAGAAGTCCATAGTAAGGTGCGGATTCGTACGTGCCGCGAGCGCCCAGAAGACTCTGAAGCGTAGCTCCAAGTGAAATGTCCATGAACTGGAAGATTTCAAAGTTGTCAACATTGGAGACATCCACATGGAACTGTGATTCCAATGGGCTTGGCGAGTCTCCCCACCCAATGTATCCGGGCAAACCGAAGGCAATGGTTTCAACGGTCGACGTTCCGAATAAGGCCCGATCTTGTGCGACGATTCCTTGGTAATCCACTGATTGGGCCCCAGAAATAGATGCGTCCCAAAACCCATGCGCCTCGTATCCGAGATAGATGGCGTTTGAGTAGTGCCAGCCGGCATATTGAGCGGGCGAATGTGCAGTGACGTCCAAGAGGGGATCTGCGCTGGCCGGGACGATGCGGGTGTCCGAAACCACCACATCGCCGTAGGTGAAATCGCCCTGAAACACTCCAAGGGATGCCGAATGGAAGTACGCGTCAAAGGCGAAACCGTTGCCAACGCCAATTGGGACTGGTTCAATAACTCGAGAGGACTCCGCTCGAACTGTTTTTTCAGTGAGCGCAGATTCATCTTGAGGGGGTCCCGGCATCATGTCGACGAGGAGCGCACCGTCGCCTTGGATTGCAGCCACCGCGCGCAGTCGGGGAGTGTTCTCGAATTCTATGAAAATTGAGTATGTGGCAAGGCCCCCGGCGGCCTTTCCTGAGTTCGGGAGGACGGCGAGTTGTGAACTGAATTCGTAGGGCATTGAGATGATGCTCGCGTACGGAGCATTTGCATTGTTCCCGTCAAAAAGAAGGAGCATGTATCCCGTGACGTTTCCAACAGGTACCACGCGGAGGTAGGATTGAAGGAAGTCACTGCCGGAACTTGTCGGTTTCCATTCGGCCGCTGAAAAGGGCAAATCGTAACCCGCAACCGAGCCATTTTGATGGGGTGGTGGGGCCAATACAAACGTCGTTCCAAGCTGGCTCCGGAACGTGCTGTTGCGTGGCTCAGCAATTTCAATGCTCTTTGGGGTGCTCGCTTTGGGGGTCTCTTTGGAGAAGTCTTGGAGTTCGTCAGGGGCTTGCTCAGAGTTCAAACATCCTGAAAGTGGTGTGAGGGCAGTCAATAAAGCAACTATCCATGCAATGCGCATGATTTTTCATAATCAAGCTTGTTTGTAGACCTATGCCCTTAGTAGCGGTCATGAGGTTGGAACATCACCGTGAGAACCGCTCCAATTTTTCCAACTTCCTGCATGGCATCAACACTCAATTGACCCCTTTGGAAAAACCGCCCCGAACTTTTTCACATCCATTGACCTAACCCTGTTTGAATGGGGCGAAACAGAAGTTCGAAGCATGCCCCAATCGGTCTAAACCAGACAGATGAGGTTGGGTTATCCATGAAACTCAATTTGATTCACCGCCTTCCCCGAGCACTTCTTGTGTTCGCAGTGAGCTTCTTCCTGTTTGGTGCCACAGCAGCCATCGCGGGGGATGATGAGCAGGTCCCAAAATCCGTAGGAGTCTCAGCGCCGCAACAAGGCGATGCGTGGGTCTACCATGTGCGAGCCGCAACCGTCGGCGAAAACGTGGAATTATGGGAGCTCGAATTGCACAACCAAAGAACACCTCCAACGGGGTGGCAAGGTGCAGACGGGTCTTGGCACGCTTCTGAACGAATCATCACTCAGTGGATTGGGCTGGGTGCTCCCCTGCAACATGAGCACTTCCTTGAGGCTGGTGTGCCTGTGGTGCATCGCACCTTGGGCGGTGGAGGGAGTCAGTCTGTAAGCGGGACATCTGGAATAGGTCCTATCGAACCCTTCCCAGACACCGTCACTGACTTGCTTCATGAAGTCGATCAATTCGAATATTGGCCAGGCACGCCAATTTGCGGTTACGCCTCAGAATTGCAAGGCAACGTGCTCCCCATTCGTTCAACGATTCGTGTAGAGGGAACTTGTGAGGGGTCCTACCGATTCGACGGCCTCGAAACGGTTGAAGGAATGGAAACACTTCGATTCCAAAAATCTTCATCCAATACAGGCGAAATATCGCGGGAAACGCTCTGGTTTGCGCCGCACATTCCATACCCCGTACAAATTTACCACGAATATCAGTCGGTTTTCCGCAACGCAATGGTTGAACAAACTTTTACGATGACGGGTTTCGAATCAAACTCTAGTCTAACCGCCTCTCCAAACCTTCCGTCGGCAGAGCATATTCCTGCGGCGAGGTTAGTGCCTCGGCCGGTGTGGGGCATTGATGATTCTGGCGTCAATCACCCGTTCAAGCTATCGCATGCATGGAAAGCGGCGATGGAAGACCCAGACTCTAGCCATCTAAGGGAGTTCATGGAAGACCATCCTGACGGGGGCGTCTTTTATGCCAATCAGATCGTTGATCGGTCAAATGATCAAGTCAAGTACCGCTGGTTTATTCTCCTAAGCGATGGGCCTGGAGAGAACATGGGCGGGTTCCATGCAAGTAGAACCTTTGATGAATCCGAGGAATTCCCGCCGAGTCAAGGCACCCTTGTTAGCCTGAATCCCAGTTCGGAGATTACCATTCAATGGTATTCGGTCGCGGCTTCAGGGTTCGCACCGATCTCGAAATTACCAGATTTGATGCCTTCAGTCGCATCGCTCATCCCCATATGGAATGCCCTTGGCGATGAGGACAATTTCAATTCGTACGGCGTCGACTACACTTGCCGGAATGACTGTCAAGAGTTGACACTCGCAGTGGAAGTGGGTCAACAGATGTTGGATAAAGGAAGGGAACAATGGGCAGACAGATTCCTGGGAGTCGATCAAGAAGTAAGCGGGAATTCCTCGACCCTCCGGGTCAATGGGGTGGGGGTACCAACGCAACTGCGGGACGTCACGATCAGTGGGCGAACCTTCAATGAGGGAATCGTGGCGGCACCGCAAGGCGACGATCCTGCAGATTCACCCGACCGGGCCTCCATTCAAATGGAAATGAGGCTGTGGGGGCTGGGTGCTCCAGAAGTCGCTAGTGTGACCTTCGTGGCAATTCTGGCGGGATTGGTCTACTGGCTGTGGCCTGTACTGAAGTCATCCCTGGGTGTTGGACTATTCAGTCGCCTGCGCAACGATGAGCTACTCAAGCACCCCAATCGCCTGGCCCTCTATCAGGCCATTCAAGCACAACCCGGGATACACCACATTGCCCTCATCAAATTGCTTGGGAAAGGCAAGGGCGTTGTGGATCATCACCTATCAAAACTGGTGACTGCCAACCTCGTGGTTCTTCGAAAAAGCGCCGGCCGGACCTGTTATTTCATTCGAGGATCGACGCACCATGGTATCATGGAAGTGGTGCCGCACTTGAGCGACGCTGGCGCACGGGTGCTGTCTTTCATCGTGGCTCAGCCAGGCCTTCGAGGAACGGACGTGGCAAACCAACTGGGCGTTGCCAAATCAACCGTGAGTCACCACATTCAGCGCTTGAGCGAAGTGGGCTTGATTCGTCGAGAAGGTCGGGACGTGTATGCCACAGACCTTGGCACCCAAACCATTCACGCCATTGCTTAATCGACCAAGCGGGCAAGAATGGGCGAGCGCAATTGTACGTGGCCGACAATTTCTGCAATGACTTCCTGCCCGGGCTCCA
>JBFJXT010000031.1:0-13138 GCA_041623015.1 Thermoplasmatota archaeon
ATTGCGACTTTTCGAGGATGCACCGCTGGCCGGAACGATACATCGGCTGGCGGCGGGCGTAGGGCGGGCAATCTATGTGTCCGCAGGCGCGGTAACGGTGAATGGCCAGGGCGTGCCGTTCGATGAAGGTATTGTGTCGTCGGACGAATTGGCTGTGGTTGCTGGCGCCGAAGGTGCCACGCATCATGCGGAATCCAAGAATCACGCAGGCAATCGTGGCAATTTCCAGGGTAAATGGCGTGCCGAAAATGCCGGCCGTCCACAAAACCGCCAGGAGAATCAACACGGATCCAACGAGGCGGTTGCCGATGCGATCCACGAGGTCCGGCCCGGTCGATTCAGGCTCCGCATCCTTGGCTTTCACCGCTGCCTCATGCCCTTGTGCCGCATCCACAAGTAGCCATCAGGCGAAATCGAGCTTAAGCCTGACGAGGCCGCTCTACCACTTGCCCATCAGTTTCAGCACACCCAGAATCACTAATGCCACTGCGGCCACCACTTCGATGATGCCGCCCAGCGTGGCGCCGATGTTGAGAATATCCGGGAAGAGCAGCAAAATGCCCAGGGCCAGCAGGACGATGGCGCCCATGGTTCGTCCCTGCATCTTGCCAAGGAGCATGAGAATGCCGACCACCACGGCTGCCACTGCTGCAACGGTGACAATCCACCCGAGGCCGATTTGCCCAAGCAAGCCTAGGGCGCCCACGATGACGAGTACAATCCCCACGGCGGTGTCCATGGTGCTGAGATTTCCCATGAACGGAACAGAGCATGACGGGTTCTTCACCAACGCGGTTGGAACTCATGCAACAAGCAAAATATTGCCGCGGGCCCAAGGCAACCAATTGGGCCAACGGCCGTTCGGTTTCACTGACCCCCTCCCCAATGGTTTTGCCAAGGGTCGCCGTCGAAGCCTTGCGGATGGCTGATTCGATCATTGTGCGGGGAGCCCGCGAGCACAACCTCAAGGGCATCGACGTGGACATCCCACGCAACAAATTGGTGGTCATCACCGGCCTCTCGGGCAGCGGCAAAAGCAGCCTCGCCTTCGACACCGTGTACGCCGAAGGCCAGCGCCGCTACGTGGAGAGCCTCAGCGCCTACGCGAGGCAGTTCCTCGGGCAAATGAAAAAACCCGAAGTGGACCACATTGAAGGCCTCTCGCCGGCCATTTCCATTGACCAAAAAACCACGAGTCGCAACCCCCGCTCTACGGTCGGGACCACCACCGAGATCTACGACTACCTGCGCCTCCTCTGGGCCCACGTGGGCACTCCCCACTGTACTCAATGCGACCGCACCATTGGCAAAATGGCCGTGGATCAAATCGTCACCGAGACCCTCAAACTCGCCGAAGGATCCAAAATACAAGTGCTCGCACCCATGGTCCGTGAGCGCAAAGGTGAGTACCAGAAATTGTTCAAAGACCTCCAAGCCCAGGGATATGTGCGCGTCCGCGTAGACGGCGACATCGGCGAAGTGACCGATGATTGGAAGCTCGAAAAGAACCTCAAACACACCATTGAAGCGGTCGTGGACCGACTCGTGGTCAAAGACGGCGTCCAGGAGCGACTCGTGGATGCCATCGAAACCAGCTTCACCCTCGCTGACGGCCTCGTCACTATCCTCGCAGGCGACGAGGAACGGCTCTACTCGGAAGCATTCGGATGCCCCGAACACGGCGCCGTCCTGCCCGAATTGACCCCTCGCATGTTCAGCTTCAACGCCCCCCAAGGCGCTTGCGGCAAATGCAGCGGCCTCGGCGCAAGCTTGGAGCCGGACGAAGAAAAGGTCATCCGGCACCCAGAAAAATCGATCCAGAACGGGGCGCTTCATCACGAGGTCTTCATTTTCAAATCCTGGATGGGTCGCTGGCTCCGACAGGTCGCCAAGCAATTCGACCTCGACTTGACGGTCCCCTGGAAGGACATGCCAGAAGCCCACAAGGAAGTGGTCCTTTACGGTGCCCCAGAAACCACCCACATCAAATTTGGAAACTGGTCCGGCGACAGCAAATGGGAAGGCATCAGCAACCGACTCCAGCGCCTGCTCAGCGAAAGCCAAAGCGACCGCGCCAAGGAGCGCATTCGATCCTTCATGGCGGAGCGCCACTGTTCCGGCTGCAAGGGCAACCGCTTGCGCCCCGAAGTGCTCGCCGTCACTGTAGACGGAAAGAGCATCACTGCCTCCACGCGGCTCAGTGTGGCAGATGCTCTCGAATGGTTCGGCACTCTCGAATCGCGCCTTACCAGCCGAGAACAAGCCATCGGCCATGAGGTGCTCAAGGAAATCAATGCCCGCCTCAAGTTCCTATTCGACGTGGGCCTCGGATACTTGAGCCTCGATCGAAGCAGCGGAACCCTATCCGGTGGCGAGTCCCAACGCATCCGCCTCGCCTCCCAGATCGGCAGCGGCCTCCAGGGCGTCCTGTACGTCCTCGACGAACCCAGTATCGGCCTCCACCAACGAGACAATCACCGCCTCATTGGCACCCTCAAGCGGCTGCGAGACTTGGACAACACAGTTCTCGTGGTCGAGCATGATGAAGATACCATGCGCGACGCCGACTACCTCATCGACCTAGGTCCTGGCGCCGGCGAACATGGTGGACACATCGTCGCGGCGGGAACTCCCAAGGAAGTAGCCCGCTCCAAAAAGAGCCTCACCGGCCAATACCTGGCCGGCAAACTCGAAGTGGCCATCCCCGAAGCCCGCCGGGAAGACAACGGCAAATGCGTCACCATCGTCGGAGCCAAGGAAAACAACCTGCAAGACATCACCGTTGACATCCCCCTCGGCTTGTTCGTCGCAGTGACAGGTGTAAGCGGCAGCGGAAAATCCACCCTCATCAATGAAACCCTGTTCAAAGGGACCCTCAAGCACCTCGATCGCGTCGGCGGAGAACGCACCGGCGCCCACGACCGCATCGACGGCCTCGAAGACGTTGACAAAGTCATCGACATCGATCAAAGCCCCATCGGACGAACCCCCCGCAGCAACCCCGCCACCTACACCGGACTCTGGACCCCCATCCGCGACCTGTTTAGCCAAACTCAAGAATCCCGCGCCCGAGGCTACAAACCAGGCCGCTTCAGCTTCAACGTCAAGGGCGGACGCTGCGAAGCCTGTGAAGGCGACGGCGTCGTGAAAATCGAGATGCACTTCCTGCCCGACGTCTACGTCCCGTGCGAAGTCTGCAAAGGCGCAAGGTACAATCACGAAACCCTCCACGTGCGCTACAAGGGCAAAAACATCCACGAAGTCCTCGAAATGACCGTGGAAGAAGCCCTGGAATTCTTCGAACCCATCCCAAGCGTTCGCAACAAATTATCCACCCTCAACGACGTGGGCCTCGGATACATTCGCCTCGGCCAACCCGCAACGCAACTAAGTGGCGGAGAAGCCCAACGCGTCAAACTCGCAACAGAGCTCAGCAAACGCGCCACGGGCAAAACCCTCTACATCCTCGACGAACCCACCACGGGACTCCACATCCACGACATCCAACACCTCCTCGGCGTCCTCCAACGGATCGTGGACACTGGCAATACCGTCGTGGTCATCGAACACAACTTGGACGTGGTCAAGTGCGCCGACTGGGTCATTGACCTTGGTCCCGGCGGCGGCGACGCTGGCGGACTCATCGTCGCCGAAGGCACCCCCGAAGAAGTGGCCGAGGTTGAAGGATCCTTCACGGGGCAATTCCTTCAACCCATCCTCGCCAAAACCAACAAAATCTAGCCTGTCGCAATACGCCCCCACTCGACACTGGAAACGGTTAACTAAGGGCCCTAAGTCGCGCGCCATGCGCAACCCGGCGCTCCTGTGGTGTAGCGGCCAATCATGGCGGACTCTCACTCCGCCGACCCGGATTCAAATTCCGGCAGGAGCACTTCTTTTCCCTTTGATTCTCTGGCAATTCCAGTGATGGTTAATGTGCCAATCGTGGCTTCCATTGTCTTGGATGGTTGATCTGTGTGGCTGGCACTTTTTGCTCCTAGGCTGCCGCATCCAACGCCCGATCCCATCGTTCGTCGAGGATTTTGCTTGCGGTTTTGCTGTCGACGGCGGTCCATTTTCCTCGGTGTTTGTCGGCGAGTCCGAGGGTTTGGAGTTGTTTGAGGCCGTCTTTGACGTCGAAGTCGGTGACGCGGCCGGAGACGGAGTGGAGCCAGGTTTCGGCGGTGGCGTCGAGGGCTTTGGTGCGTTGGGGGCCTTGTTGGAGGAGGTGGAAGGCGATGAGGGCTTCTTTTTCTTCTTCGTTGAGGGCGAAGGTGAGCATTTGGTCGAGGACGGAGGCGTTGTTGGCGAGGTTTCTGAAGTAGAGGCCTGAGCTGAGGGTTTTCATGTATTGGAGGCGCTGGGTCTTGATTTTGCCATGGGTTTTCCAGAGGTAGCCAAATAGAACGAGGAGGACACCGCCGAGGGCTTGGATGCTGCCGTCGAAGAGCGCTTCTTTGAGGTTCCCGTTCAGCAGGGCCATGAGTAGGCCAAGGCTTTGGTAGAGGGTCCAGCCAACACCGGCGATGAGGGGGCCGTAGATGAGTAAGCGATCAATGGGACGTAGGGTGAGTTGGGTGTTGGGGAGGACCATTTCGAGGTCGGCGGTTGGAATGTTCTTGAAGCTCTTGAGGTAGATTTTGCCCGGTTCCATGCCTTCGGTGCGCATGCCTTTGTTGGCCACGAGGGCTTCGGGTCGTAGGCGCAGAACCACCACGAGGCGTTCATAGAGGTGGAGTTCGCGGGTTTTCCAGCGCCAGAGGGTGCTGGGCCCTCGGACTTTTTCGATGCGTTGGGTTTCGCCTCGTTTGTAGAGTTCGAGGACGTCGTATTCGTCGAGGTCCACGTGGACGGCGAGGGGGAACAGGCTGCGCTCATGGAATGCGGCGTCCAGTTCGGTTTCAGTGACCCGTTCAAAGTTTGCTTCTTCGAGCACCACTTGCATGGCGCCGAGGAATTTTTGTTCGCTGCCGCCGGGGGCCACGGGCACGAGGGGGTCTGGGTCGAAGCTTGCGTAGGAGTCAAGCAAGTGTTCTCGGCGGGTGTCTGATTCGAAGCGCAGGACGTGGTGTAGGAGCCCGGCGGCGCGGCGCATATCGGCGTCCACGTGCATTTTGTCCAGCAATTCTTGCCGTCGCACGGGGACGAAGCGGGTAGCACTCACCTGTCCTGATTGGGGCTCTTGGTTCACAAGGTCGCGGTTTGGGAATGGGCGGACTCTTGGCCCTGCGGGTGCTGTTCATGGTGCCATTGCGCGGGTTTGGATTCGGCAGGCACTTGTGTGTCGTTTGGGTCTGGCGGTTATGATTGGGCGGGGCCTTTTGGCTCGAAAACCAATGGAATCCGTGGAGCGTGAAGGGTATGTGCGCTCCTTGGGGTTGTTCGATTTGTCCAATCTGGGTGTGGCCGCCATCATCGGCGCCGGCATCTTCGTTTTTCTAGGCCAGGAAGCAATCGGCACCGGCCCTGCGGTGGTGGTGGCGTTGGCGCTTGGAGGCGTTGCGGCAATTTTGGCAGCGTTTTCTTACGCCGAAGCAGCTGCGATGTTGCCCGGAAACGGCAGCGCCTATGCGTTTTCTTTTGCCGCCTTTGGAAGTTTACCCGCGTTTCTTGTGGGCTGGTTTTTCCTCAATACCTACGCCATTGGAAACGCGGGAGTCAGTATTGGCTGGGCGGGTTTTCTCAAGTCTGGCATGGCAAGCCTTGGGTGGGCATTGCCCGAGGCGTTGACCACGGATCCTGCCAGCGGCGGCCTCGTGAACTTGCCGGCACTCCTGTTTTTCGTGGTCATCACGACCTTGGCGATGCTTGGTGTGCGCACTAGCACACGAGTCAACAACATCCTCGTGGTGCTCAAACTGGGTATCGTTTTGTTCGTGATCGTCGCGGGTGCATTCTTGATTGACATGGCCAATTGGTCCAATTTCTCTCCTGCCGGCATCAAAGGCATCGCTGGAAGCACGGCGGTCCTGTTCTTTGCGTACCTTGGCTTTGACACCATTGCTGCCACGGGTGCTGAAGCGAAGCACCCTCGCCGTAACATGCCCTTGGCGATTCTGATTAGCATCGCGCTTTGCACCACCTTGTACATCCTCATGGCCGGTGTTGTGACGGGCATCGCGCCCCACAGCACACTCAACCCCGATGCTCCAGTGGCAAACGCATTTTCCTTGGCGGGTGTCGGTTGGGCCGCCCACGTCATCACCGTCGGCGCCATGATTGGGCTTGCCACCGTGGCCTATGCGTTCCAAATCGCCATGTCTCGCATCCTTCAAGCGATGGCCGAGGACGGCTTTGCACCCAAAATCCTGCGCCGCGTGTCTCGCAACGGAACGCCGGTGCCGGCGACGCTCGTGGTCGGTGCCATCAGTGGATTTTCCGCCGGATTTGTGCCCCTAGCGAGGGTCATCGACATGGCGGTGGAAGCCAGTGTTGTGATTTTCATCATGGTCAGCGTAGGCACGATCGTGGTTCGCCGCACCCGGGGCAAGCCGGACGGATTCCACGTGCCCGAGGTGTTCCACTGGGCTGCGGCCTTGGCTCTGCTTGGTGTGATTGTGTTTGGAAACGCACCGGCCGTGCACTTGCTTTCCCTTGGGTGGCTAGGCATCGGCTTGATGATCTATGGCTTCTGGGGCCACCAATCCTCACTGCGGGTTCAAGCAGAAAACAACGCTTCGTAGACGCGACGCTGGAACCAATGGGGGGCTTCTTCGGCTCCGGGGGCAAATCGTCCTCGCACCGCTTCGACTGAACGCAAGCCCTTGGTCACTTCCCGTAATGCATCCACATCCTCTTGGTCCACGTCCTCCATGTGCCATTGGTCCATATTCGCTGCCTTCTCGTTGTCCCAGGTCCATCGCATCCAATGGAATCGGGTTGCGTCGGGGCGATCTGGGATCGGCTCGTAGAGATTCACGGACAGGCCCCAGGGGTAGATGTTGAGGGTGACGTTGGGGTACAGGAACCACCAGAGGGCAAACACCCGCTTTTCGGGGTGAGCAAATCGCTCGGGAAGCAATTCCGGGTCGAATCCAAGGCTTGGGTCCTTGGCGTAAGCCCATTGCAGGACACTGTGGTTGTACACTTCGGTTTGGTACGAATCCATATGCACGGAACTGGCCAAGCCACCGTCGCCATGGATGAATGGAATGTGCAGGACATCCAGGTAATTACCTGCGTGTTGCTTCCAATTGCCTTCAACGATGCGCACTTCTTGTTCAACGGGAAGGCGTCGAAGCGTGTCAAGGGGCAAGTTGCCAAGGGACTCGTTGATGGCTGCAAAGACTGCATCAAACGGTGCCTCGGGGTCGTCCAGGGCCAAAAATGCCAGCGGCCCCCAGGTGGCAGCCTTCAGCACGCGCAAATGGTCACAGAGGCGTGGAAAATTGGGCAAACCCTTGGGCATTCCCGGCTGGCCACGGTACTGGCCATTGGCATCGAAAGTGCGTCCGTGCTGCGGGCACACCACCACTTTTCCGGCGCCAGGGGCGGTCACAAGCGTGTGCCAGGCGTGGGTGCAGACGTTGGGAAAGCCACGAAGAGTCCCTTCTTCGCTTCGGTGCAGGTAGTATGGACTTCCTAGGGCAATCACGGGAACCCGGCTGCCCGGCGCGCCAAGAGACTCCACCACATCAAGATTCGCCGTGGTGGGCGTGGCAAGGAGCCAAGCGTGGCGAAAGAGCGTTTGAAGCTCCTTGTCAAGCACGGCTTGATCCAGGTACGCAGACGGCGGCAATGACTCCGCCACTTGAATGTCTGAGTCCACATAGAACGTCTCGTTCTCCACGATTCATCGAGGAATCATTTGGACATAAGTCGGCCGCACGGATTGCGATTGAATTTAGGTGAATGGGAAAGCGATGAGGTCGACCGGCCGCCTTAGGCTTCAGGTCGAGAATCGTGGCTGCTGAAGTAATCCGCAAGCGCCTCGCTCACAACATCACTGAACGTGCGGCTGCTGGTGAGCTTCATGTAGTGCAATTTCAGGAGTTGGCGGACGGGTAGTTTCACCTTGACCTCCTTCATTTCGTTCATGTCTGGTTTCTTGATTCCCATCAGGTCGTCGGTTGTCATCATGGTCGGTCACCTCTGTGTGTGGGTGCGCGGGGCCCGATTGGGAACCCGCAGCTCCAGAACGTTGTCCATTCTGGCGCCGCTGCACAACTGTCTCTCGGTCGTTTCGTACTATTTGACCGTAGCCTAGAACGTTGATATACAGACGCCCAGCGGCCCTGATTTCCCCAGTCCACCGCGGTCCCGATGGCCATGTGGGGTGAGGGGTCATTTCATGTGAACGCGGACGGAGGTTGATTCGTTGCTGGCACTAGGGACTTCTTACCCCAGCTCCCCTGAGCGGCCTCAGGATTGGGTCTTATAGCCAAGCCAAACAAGATGAAGTCGTGTCGGAGGACGCCTCAATGCCTGACAACTGGGATGGGAACCAGGAACTTGACCGCTTACGCGAATTCAAGGTCCACGTTCCGCTATCGACGCATTTGCAACTACACCGCCATCGTTTACTCACGGGAAAATCCTTGAGTAAAACCATGGAGGAAGCGTTGGATGCCTATTTCGATAAGCACTATCCTGGCGAAGAGCCCACATAACCAGTAACACCGAGTCCCGGCGGATTCGGTTTTCCTTCACTGGCCTGCCTTCTTAGCACCACGCAAATTCTGAGTGATGGTGCAGGTCGGCACGTTGCTCAGCCCCTCCTTGACCCCACAACGCTCAAACCCTCGGTGCCTGACTGCGGCGCCATGCGATCCATGCTGATGGTTGGGCTTCTTGCTTTGACCACGCTATCTGGCTGCCTCTCTGACGGTGCAACAAGCACTGACGAGGAGGCCGAAATCAAGAGTGTCGATGTCCTACCAAGCCTGCCGGGCTTTGGCACATTGTCCCTTGAAGATTCGCCGCTTTTCTCCGCGCCTATCCTCATTGATACGGTGCGCGCCGGAGGAGAACCGGTCATCGCCATTCTTCCCTCTGGAACCATCCTAGTGAGCGCTCACCCAGGCTGGACCCACTACCACCCGAGTGAAGACCCCACCCACGTCGGCACCGAACTGATCACGCCCGTCAATGCCCAGAGCTACCTCTGGCGCAGCACCGACGGCGGCGAGACCTGGAGCCACGTCACTCTCATGGGGCTCCCCGCCGAAAACCTACCTCGCAGCGCCGCCGTTGGCGTGAGCGACCCCGAGTGGACGGTCATGGCTGACGGCACCGTCTGCGGCACCGACCTCATCGCCCTCGCCAGCAGCAGCACCTCGTGCAGCAGCGACGACGGCCTCACCTGGATTACCACTGGCAACCCCGTCGCCAGCGGCGGCCCCAACGATCGCCAATGGCTCGCCTCGTACGCTGATGAATTCTACTTCACGGCCAATTACTTCACCGACCACCACATCCGAGCCAGCACCGATTACGGGTTGACCTGGGAGCGACGTGGCGACGTGCCCTGCAACCAAGACCTCGTGGCCAACCCCGAAACGGGTGCCCTCTACGTGGGCTGCGGCGCCGGCCTCGGCGTGAGCCACGATGGCGGCAACACCTGGACCGTTAACCCCGTTCCCGAAGCCCTGGCGCCTCGCGGCGGCCAGCGCATCATGGCCGAACCGGCCCTCGATGCTGACGGGAACGTCTGGGTTGTCTGGACCGTGGGCGAGCGCCAATTGTTCCTCGGCGGCACCCCCGACGAAGGTGCCAACTGGACCTGGGTGATTGAGATCACTCCGCACTTCAACCTCTACAGCCAATCCCCGGACGTAGACCCTGAAGCCAGCGGCGGACAACCAATTACGCCCATGGGAACCAACGGGAGCTACGTCTGGCCCTGGATTAGTGCCGGCAGTGGTGGTCGCGTTGCCGTCAGTTGGATTGGTGGTTTCAGTGAGACCCCAAGCGGCGCCTACAATGACCCGTGGTACCTCATGAGCGCCTTCGTACTCGACGCAAACACGTCGGCCCCCACGGTAGCCGTGCAGAGCCTCAGTGGCAGCCCCATTCACTTTGGCCCCATTTGCCAAAGCGGAACCGTGTGTCAAGTGACGAGCATGACCGGCAGTGATTCTGGCGACCGTAGATTGGGTGACTTCTTTGAAACCACCATCGACGCCGACGGATTCCTCCACGCTTCCGTCAGTGACACCTTCACGCAGCGGGACGACGTCATCTCCCACCCCCTATACGTGCGCCAAATCGGCGGCATTTCCTTGCTCACGGACGCAGACAAGGAACGCGGCTGGGTCCCCACGCAAGGCTAAGCGCAGGGTCCTCGCGCGCCGTATTGTCTCAGCGCGATTGATTCGGTAATTCGAACCAAAACTCTGCCCCCTTGCCCTCTCCCTCACTTTTGCCTCCCACGCGGCCACCGTGCAACTCAACGATCGCCTTCAGGAGGACCAACCCAACACCCGTACCTCGGGCCGTGTTGGCGCGCTCATCATGAACCCGCTCAAAGGGCTGAAATAGGCGCCGAGACGCATCCCTAGAAAATCCCGTACCGGTGTCCTTCACTGCAAAATGCGTGGCATCATCAGCGGCCGTCACATGAACCTGGATGGATCCTTGCGGGGTGAATTTGCAGGCATTGCTCACCAAGATTCGCAGCGCCCGATCCAACGCGGCGGCATCCGCCCACACACGCTGAACGCTATTGTTTGTCGAGAAGGTAACTTCCTTGGACTCAAGCAAGCGAATGGCTTCCGTCTCGCATTGATCTAAGATGGGCTTGACATCCACCCAGCGCGGGCGAAGATGTGCATTTTCAAACTGCAACTGGACAACATCGGTCAAATCGGTGCAGATTTCCCGCAGCCTGTCCACGTGCTTTTCCAGGCCCTTGAGCGCGGCGGGCTCCTCCGGAAGCAATTGCTTCAAGGTGCGTAAATGAATCGCCATTGGGGTGAGTGGTGTCCTCAACTCATGGGAAATATGGCGAATAAACTCAGTCTTGAACTCGCCCAATTCTGATAGTCGCTTCAATTCGACACGCGCCTCATGGGCATCTTGGCGGGCAGCCTCCATCGCCAGTCGCGTCGAAAGATTTCGAAGCGCCACTATGGTTCTTCCATCCGGAAGTTGCTGTGAGCGAAGACCGTACACAACCCCGTCGCTTCGAGTGGCCACCTCCAATTCCTCCTTGGCCACACCTTGTTCCTTGGTCCAAAGCGGCGCCTCGGGCCCCGCCTTCCGTTCGATTAAGGCGTTCAGATGTTGACCGACGAGGGCATCAGGGCTGAGGCCTTTGGCCAAATCATTGGTGTCAATGACCAATCCCTGCCCATCCACCACCAACACGGCATCGGGAGTGGAATCGAGCAGGGCTCGGCTCTCTTCGGCCGCTAGCGTGGCGCGTTTTCGCTCGGCCAACAAATCTTGTTCGTATGCACGGCGTGAATTGTTGCCAAAAAATGCCACCTCCATTCCGCCTTCTTCGTGGGTCACAAAATCCGCTAACACCGGCACGAGCACTTTGCCCGAGTCACTGTCTTCGCCTTGCAACTCCATGGCGATTTCCATCGCTTTTCCTTGAATTGACAGCATGGGCCAGACATAGGAATACATCAGGAGGCGGGAGCCAGGTGAAAACAAGGATCCAATGAGAACGCCCTCTGCTTCGCTCTGATCTTTAAGCTTCGTCCAGGTGCAGAACGTTGGATTGCACGCCAAGATGCGGCCTTCCTTGGAAAGCCGGGCGTATCCGCATCCAAACCGATCAAGGGTGTCCGACACGGACGGTTGTCCCCAACCATTTCAAAATTGCCTCGCTGGTTTCCTTGGGTGAGCTGAGGTTCGGGCAATGGCCATGGGAGTCCAGTTGCGCATAATCGCTGCCTTTGATGGCGCGCCGAACGAAATCAATCACCTCCGGCGGCGCAATGGAATCATGATGCGACTGGAGCACCAAGGTTGGCACCGTCACTTTGGACAAATCCGCTCGATTGTCTCCGAGGAATGTCACCCGGGCAAAATGGCGAGCAATGGTGGGGTCGGTGAGGCAAAATCGCTGAGTCAACTCCTCTTCAAATTTCGGCTCCTCTGGCGTCCCCATAACAACGGGTGCAAATTGCTGGGACCATGCGATGTAATTGTCATCCATCGCCGCAAGCAAGCCCTCGATGTCCTCCCGGCTGAAGCCACCGGGGTAGTCATCCAAATTCAGGTAACACGGCGACGGCACAATCATCACCAATCGTGAAATCAAATCCGGCCGCATGTTGGATGCCAAGACACCGATGATGCTGCTGACGGAATGGCCAACAAATGTTACACCCGTTAGCCCGAGCGCTTCTACAATTTCCACGGCGTCGCGGGCGTGTCCTTCCAGGGTGCCGTGTCGCTGCAAATCGTATGCTGTGGTGTCGGATTTGCCCATCCCCGTCAAGTCGTATGTGATGACCGTGTGTTCCTCGGACAATTCAGGAATCATGCCTCGCCACATGTCTTGGGCGCAACCAAAACCATGCGCTAGAAGCAACGGTGGGCCCGCCCCTACGGAGCGGACTTGATTGCGCGCCACGACGGCATCCTTCTCTGGCATACCAAAGATTGTGGCAACCACGATACTTTATGCCGGTTCATGGGGACAATTGGCCATCTGCACTTAGCGCCGTCAACCTTGGCCGTCGAAACCCTCAACAGGGAGACCTCGTCGCCGCACCCATGCGAGGCATCGCCCGCTTTGCCCCCGCCGTAGCCATGCTGCTTTTGCTGTCTGGCTGCGCGACCCTTCCGAGTGTCCCCGATGACGCACTGCGCGTCCAACAGCCCGGCCTGGAAGGCATCGAGCTTGCTGCTTGGATTGAGCACCGAGATGGCTACACGTACCTTCGTGGCTTGGTCACGAACGAGAGCAACAACGAGTACGAAACCAAGGAAGACTGCGGTTACCTTTGGCAATCGGAATTGGCCGACGAAAACGGCACGCTGTACACCTACAAACGCCCATCTGATGAGGTCTGCGACTGGGCGTACTACTACTTGTTCGTGGGCGACCACAAGGAATTCTTGCACACCTGGGATGGCAAGTTCTGGAATGGCACCAGCCCCAGCCAAGCTGAGTCCTGGGAGGCGCCCCGGGGCAACTACACCTGGACGCTGCGCTTCTTGCTCCGTGATGGCAGTGACC
>JBFJXT010000032.1:0-13128 GCA_041623015.1 Thermoplasmatota archaeon
GGCGAACACCAGGACCACGCGTTCCTGATTAGCGACGAAATCTACGACGACATGACCTTCGACGGCAAACAAGTGGCCTCCGCCACCGTTGCCCCAGATGTGCCGATGGTCACCCTCAACGGCATGAGCAAGGTCTACCTAGTGCCTGGTTGGCGCCTCGGCCACGGCCTCTGGAACGACCCCACCGGCAGCCTGTCCCAAATCAAAGAAGGCGTTCTGAAGGTCGCCCGCAACCGCATTTGCGCCAGCACCATTGCCCAGAAGGCTGCTGCCGCCGCGCTCGATGGGCCCCAGGATCACATCACTGCCATGAATGACGCCCTGCGCGTTCGCCGTGACTTCACCGTCAAGCGCCTCAACGATATTGACGGCATCCACTGCGCTCGCCCAGACGGCGCCTTCTATGCCTTCCCTCGCGTCGACGCCCTCGTAGACGGCACCGGGCCCTGGAAGAACGACAAAGAATTCGTTCTTGACTACTTGAACGAAGAAAAAGTGCTCACCGTGCACGGCAGCGGCTTTGATCCGCAGTACGGTCGAGACCACTTCCGCCTCGTTCTGCTCCCCGATACCGACATATTGGGGGCCGCTTTCGACCGACTCGACGCCTTCCTCCAACGGAGACTTTCCTCATGAACCGATTCCTCGTTCTCTTGCTCGCCACCGCCGCCATTGCCTCCAGTGGCTGCACCGGATTCCCAGAAGGAACCCCCGCTCCCGGGGACCTAGTGAATGCCAACGTGGTCGCGCTTGACCTCGAAACCGGCGCCCCCATTGTATGGGGGTTGTCGTCCATGACCTCTAGCGATGGCATGATTGCCGCGCAAGCACTCCACCAAGCCTTTGACGGCGTCCTCGGCGAAATCCACGGTGGTCCTCTTGAGGTTCTGTTTGCCAACAACGTCACCACCATCGCCGCCACGGACGCAGTTGCCGCTCTCAAGGCAACTGGCCAACTCGCCAAGTTTGGTGTCCCCATCACTTTCGCCATTGGCAGCGAAGAAAGCGGCCTCGGTGCCGAATTTGAAGCCGGCTTGTACGGGCTCGGCGCAGGCGACTCCAAGGTGTTTGTCAGCAAGGACGACCCGACCCGAAACGGCTACCACCAAACGGTTCGAACCCCCCAGCGATTGGACGTGACTCCTGCTGAATCTCACGTCAGCATGAATGTCTACACGACCCAAATCGGCAAGGATCCCATCGTTGGAGACCGCTTCGATCTCAACAACGTCTACCAAGGCGAAGTGGTTGCCCTCGAAGAGCAATCTGCTAACCCCTTCACGCCCTCGGGCGAAGACACGGATGGCGACGGATTCACCGACAGCGACGAAGCGCGCATGGGCACGGACCCCAACGACGCCAGCGACCCCGCCGGCAGCGATGACGCCGACCAAGACGGGCTCACAAACGCTCAGGAATGGACCTTCGGCACCGACCCGTCCCGCAAGGACACCGATGGTGACGGTATCGACGATGGCAGTGTCACCTACCGCTTCGCCATCATGGATGGTGGCCAACGGGACCCCGCCGATGTGGTTGGCGCCATTCTTCTGAGCTACATCAAGGGCAACGACCTTGTCCGTGACCTAGAGCCGGACGTGGGTGCTACGTTCAACATCCAAACCTCCCCCGGCAGCCAAGCACCCCTTGGATTGGCTGGTGGCTTCTACCGAACCGAAGGCGCCGAAGACGGAAACCTCGTCTACGCCTTCACTCCCCTTCGCAGCTTGGACCTCATGGACCGCGCCGTGGAATTCCACGTGGAAGTGGTCTCTGTGACCGCTGCGACGGTAACCTTCGAGGAAGGCAGCTACGGAAAGCGCAACTCTCCACAAGTGCGCGGCAACCCCCTAAGCGTTGAAGCTGGCCACCACCACGAGGAGCACAGCCACGGCGAGGAAGCCGGTCACCACGACGAGCCAGCCGGTCACGACGACCACAGCGACCACGGCGACAGCCACGCCAGCGAGACGGAGGAGTCCTCCGACGGTCACCATGACGATGGCCACGGCGGCCACGGCCACTAAGCGGTCAAGAACACCGCGCTAGGCGAGCACGACACTCACGCAACAGGCGTGTGGTAACCAGCGTCAGCCAGCGCGGTGACCGTCTCGGCCACGTCATGCACACGCACCAGTCGGGCACCCGCCTTGGCTGCGCGAACGGCCAGTTCAACACTCGTTTCCACTCGGTTCAAGGGGTCCGGTTCGCCGCCCATCATGGCGCCGACGAACCGTTTGCGACTGGCACCAATGAGCACGGGTCGGCCCATGGCGTAGTCTGGGATTCGGTCAATGAGGGCCAAATTGTCCTCTGGGTCGGCGCCGGGGCGGTCACCAAATCCAAGACCGGGATCCAGGACGATGCAGCCAGATTGAATGCCGGCAGTTTGGGCGCGAACCATGGCGGCTTGTAGTTGGCTGCGGCAGGACGTGACCACGTCGCCGTGGCAGGACTCATTGCGCATCAGCACCACCGAGCAACCCGCGTCACTGACGAGCCGCCCCATGGCAGGTTGGCCAAGGCCGCTCACATCGTTGACAAGGTCGGCGCCAGCAGCCAATGCCGCTCCGGCAACCACCGCTTTCTGGGTGTCGATGCTGATGGGGATGCGAGAATCCATGGCGCGAATCGCCGAGATCACACGTACCACGCGCGCAGTTTCCTTATCGGCATCCACCGGTGCATGGCCGGGGCGAGTCGATTCTCCGCCCACATCCAACACATCGGCGCCGTCATTGATCATCTGCCGAATGCGGTGATCAAGCACCGATGCATCGTCCAAGTCTCCGCCATCGCTGAAGCTATCTGGCGTGGCATTGAGAATGCCCATGACGAAGCACTGGCCGTCAGGAATCTGCAATTCGCCGTCTCGCGCAAGAGGCAAGGAGAGGGGGTCTGGCGTGCCACCAAACAAATTCATCGTCCGCGCACCAAGTCTTCGTAGGCATGGCCTAGCCGAGCGGTGAGTTCGCCCTTCTCGCCCTTACCAACCGGGGTGTCCTCGAAGCGCGTCACGGGAACGACACCGCCGGTGGTGTTGGTGACAAAAAGTTCGTCGGCGGCTCGGAGGGTATCGAGTGTGAGCGATTCCTCGACCGGGATACCTGCGTCTTGAAGGAATCCAAGAACCAATTGGCGCGTGACGCCATCCACGGCGCCTTCTTGCACGCCAGGCGCAAACACGGTTCCATCTTTGACTGCAAACACGTTGCTGGTGGTGGCTTCACTGACGCGGCCATTTTGGTTGCATAGCACTGCATCGTGGGCGGTTTGTGCGTGGGCTTCTCGGCGCGCCATCACGTAGGGTTGGAAACTCATGGTCTTGGCGCCGCCCGTGGGGTTGGGGGCTTCCAGGGTCCGCTTGCTGAGAATCAAGTGGATTCCGTGTGAGAAGTAGCGCATCGGGTACGGCTTGAATGGCTTGCAAATGCCCGTGATGGTAACACCGGCGTCCCGGCCGTCCGGGTCTTCGGTGACGCCCGTGGTGGCGTTGATTCGGAGGTACAATTCGTCGCCAAATTTTGGCACGCCGCCCGTGACCAATTGGGCCACTGCGTCTTGAAACAAGTCCTCAACTTCTGGATCCAATCCTAGGGCCTTGAGTCCCTGCAAAAAGCGCGTTCGGTGGGCCTCCAACTGGAACACCGAGCCGTTTGCTGTGCGCAGGGTTTCAAACACGCCGTCGCCCAGAAGGTAGCCTCTGTCTAGGAGGGGGACCCGTGCATCTCGAAGGTCGCAAGTCTGTCCGTCGATGTATGCCAGTCCGTTCATGTCATTGCACCAAAAACGCGCGCAGAATTTTGAGGCCCGTGTCGGTAGAAATGGATTCCGGGTGAAATTGCACGCCAAAAATGGGTCGGGTGGCGTGCTCCATCGCCATCAGGGTCCCATCGCCAAGCCAGGCGGTTTCCTTCCAGTCATCAGGCAGGGTTCCCGGCGCTACGACCAAGCTATGGTATCTGCCAACCGTAACCGGTGCGTCTAGGCCTCCAAGTAGTCGGCCTTCGTGGTGGTCGAGTGTGGCTGCCTTGCCATGAACGGCCTTGCCGACGCGAACACTGCCGCCCGCTGCCAATGCCAGCGCCTGGTGGCCCAGACAGACTCCCAAGATAGGCAGCGTGAGCTCCCCCCGCATGGCTGCAGTAGCTATGTCGAGCGTGGCGCCGCTTTCTTCGGGACGACCCGGCCCGGGACTCAAGACGATGTGCGTTGCCTGGGTGGTGGCAAGGGCGCCGAGCCAGTCTTCGTCATTGCGAATCACCGTGACGTTTGCACCGAGGTGGCCAAGATAGTCGGCGAGATTGTAGGTGAATGAATCGTAGTTGTCAATGAGCAAGACCCTGGCGTCCTCAACGGGATCGGGTGCAGCGGGAGGTGCCCATGAGCTGCGCCCAGTTACTTCGCCCACTCGGGTTCGATTGCCGGCGCCGCGATCGCCGCCGGTTGCGGCTTCTAGCAGAGCTTGTGCCTTGTGTCCTGCTTCATGCCATTCTCGTGTGGGGTTGGATTCGGCGACGATGCCGCTTCCGGCGTGGACGGTGGCTTGGCCTGCTTCTAGGACGAGGGTGCGAATCAGGATGTTCCAGTGGGCGTCCCCATTCCAGTGAATCATGCCGGCGGAGCCGGTGTAGGGTCCTCTGGCGACCGGCTCCGATTCAGCGATGCGCAGACAAGCGCGGTGCTTGGGTGCGCCCGTGATGGTGCCGCCAGGGAATAGAGCGCCGAGCCAATCCACGAAGTCAGTTCCCTGGCGCAGTTGGCCCTCTACGCGACTAACGAGATGCATCACGTGGCGGTATCGCTCCACGCTCATGCGCTCGGGAACTTGCACCGTGCCCGGGGCGCAGACCTTGGCCAGATCGTTTCGAAGCAAATCCACCAGCATGGTGTGTTCGGCTTGCTCCTTTGGATCCGTTACAAGGTCCTGTTCGTTGGCCTCATCGGACGCTGAATCAATCCCTCGGGGGCGGGTACCGGCAATCGGGCGAGCGCGGATGACGCCTTGTTCTACGGCAAACAATTGCTCGGGGCTGCACGACACAATTTGCCATGGGCCGCCGTCGATGAGCGCCATGTACGGACTCGGATTTGCCGTGGCTAGGCGTTCAAACAAGTCTGCGGGGTAGTTGGTTGAGGGTGTCTTGAATCGGGTGGCGATATTTGCCTGGAATAAGTCGCCGTCGTGGACCAAATCGACAATGCGCTTGGCGGCGGCCTCGAACTCCGCCTGGTTGAGGCTAGTCTCCCAATGTGGCTCTGAGGGGCTCGCCGTGGCTGTTGAGGGGGAAGAATCGGCGTCGGGCATCTGCGCGAGCACTTCGAGGGTCGCGTGGCCTCGAGCCTTGGCGTCCGATTCACCCGGCAAATCGTGGCAGAGGAGTCGAATGGTTTTGTCGCCTCGGTCAAACACCAATACGTCGCGGCACAGCGCGAGCCAAAGATCCGGAGTGGATGCGGCTCGAACTGGCAGGGTTGGCTCAAAGTGGTGCAGAAATTCGTAGCCTACAAATCCGACCCAACCTCCGGTGAACAAGCTGGGATCGGTGCCATTCGGGCCAGGCGTTTGGCTGCCGGTGTAGGCCGAGGTCCATTCTCGAAGAGCCGCCAGCACATCGGTTCGCTCGGTGGTTTCGGAAGGCGTCGTGGCAGCGAAGGTTCCGCCGCGCACTTCCAATGTGGCTGCGGGGGCCAGCGCAATGTAGGCTCGGCGAGCTTCCGGGTGGAGGCCAAGACCTTCCAGAAGTTGCGGCTCAAATCCCGCTGACTTGAGATGTCGATACGCGGCGAGGGGCTCAATCCACGTCAGTGGTTCATTGAAGGCGACGACGGGCTCATTGGTTGCCACGAATCTCCTCCATGGGCTCGCCCGTGAGGTGTGCTCGTGCTTCACCCACCAAAAACAGGCTGCCGGCGATCACGATGTTGCGAGCGCCTCCGGCGATGGCTTGGGTGATGGCGTCGGCGGTGCTGGATGCGGCTTCTGCGGGAAACCCAACTTGGCTCACGTAGTCCACAATCGCTTCCGGCGCCAACGACCGCGTGGAGCGAAGGGGTGTTGCCCAGACTTTGCTGGCCAGCGGCATCCATTGGTCAATCATGGTTTGCCATTGCTTGTCTGCATTGAATCCAACGATGAGGTGGAACTCAGCCCAATTGATGCGGCCCAAGTGGAAGCGCAAGGCTCCAGCGCCGGCTTCGTTGTGGGCACCATCCAGCAACACCTCGACCGCGTGATTGGGGGCAAGGGGCGCATGGAGCGTGAAGGGCTCTAGGCGGCCTGGCACATGCACCGTTGCCAAGGATTGGTGAACGGCGGATTCTGGAATCGTAAAGCCTCTGCCGCGCAAGGCACCGGCGGCGGCGACGACGAGAGCTGCGTTTTGAATCTGATAGGCGCCTGCCATGGCCAAGTCGTATCGCGCCTCGCCGGAGGGCCAGGACATCCGAAACCCATTGATGTCGGGGACCACTTCGTAGTCTTCGCCAAGCACGCCCATGGGGCACCGCAGGGGGTGACTCATGTGCTTCAAGACATGCAGTGCATCCGCTTCGGCGCCAGTGATGCAGGGAATTCCGGGCTTCATGATGCCGCCCTTCTCGTAGGCAATATCTGCCGGGTGGTAGCCTAAGAATTCGCCGTGATCATTGGCCACATTGGTGATGATGGTCAGCTCTGGAGACACCACATTGGTGGCATCAAGGCGTCCGCCGAGGCCCGTTTCTATTACTGCCCACTCGATGCCTTGTTCCTGAAAATGGAGGAACGCTATGAGGGTGGTCAATTCGAAGAAAGTGGGGGCCTCATCCTTGGCGTCAAATTCGGCAGCGAGTGGCTTGAGGCGAGCTAGAATTCGGGCAACGGTTGCTTGGTCAATTTCTTGGCCGTCAATGGACATGCGTTCGGTGAATCGAACAAGGTGCGGGCTGGTGAATGCCCCGGTCCGGTAGCTGGATCGTGTGAGAACATCCGAGAGCAACCGAGTAACACTGCCCTTTCCATTGGTGCCCGCGATGTGGACCACGTTGAATGCCTGGTGTGGATTGCCAAGCTTTTCGAGCATGGCGTGGACTTTTTCGAGGCCCAATTTGATGCCCAGCCCCTGGCGCCCGTACAGCCACTCAAGGGCGTTTTCGTAGCTCCAATGGTCGCTCATGTTAGAATCCGTGGCTGTACAGTGCGTCAGCAACCGTCGGGGTCCAGGAGGCCCCGGGGGCGATGCGCGTGAGGCCACTTTCTGGGTCAATGGAGACGCGGCCCTCGGCGATGAGCTGCACCGTGCGGGGCAACAATTGATGCTCTAGGCCCAGGACCCGAGCGCCTAGACTGGCTTGATCGTCGTTGGGAGCAACCGCAAGTGCCGCCTGCAAAATGAGGGGCCCGCCGTCCAAATCTGCCGTCACAAAATGCGTCGAGCAACCAGCCAGGGGCGCTCCCGCGGCGAGGGTGTCGCGAATGCCATGTGCTCCCTTGAATGAAGGCAAAAGCGCCGGGTGAATGTTCACCACACGACCCGCAAATGGATCCAAGAACGTGGGCGTCAAGATGCGCATGAATCCTGCCAACACCACCAAATCCGGCGCCTCAGATTGCATCACTGCCAAGAGCCGAGCATCGTAACTGGCACGAGACTCGCCCTGCTCGCGAGGCAATTCAACAACCGCCGGAACTCCGTGGTCGCGAGCGTGATCTAGGCAACCGGCGCCGGGGCGATCTGTGATTACCAACGAGACGGAGGCATCGACGCGCCCCGCTTCAATGGCTTTCAAGAGTGCGAGCAAGTTCGAGCCACGGCCAGAGGCAAGCACGGCAACACGCAAGGGCACGAGCCCCGGGAGGCAAGGTGGATTCAAGGGTTTGTGGCTGCGTCGAAGGGACATCTGGGCCAAAAGGGCGCGTAATTTCTTGCCTACAGCTCGATGTGGTGCACGATGAGGTCGTCCTTGGGGCAGAAAACACAGTGGCCGCTGGTTGTGTCGCGGACGTAAACTGTGTACCCGTCTCCTTCGTCGTCCGACTCTAAGCTGATGACGAAGTTTTGCACGATATCGGACTGTCCGTCTTGGTTGTAGTCCAGGTCTGCCCACAATGAGCGGCCCCAGGGGCCAGATCCGATTGCAATCAGCAGGGCACGGTCTGCACGTTCTTCTTGGAGGTTGGCGGCGAGGGTGTCTGCCCAGTCTATGAAATCCTGGCCGTCTGCGGCATAGCAGCCTTCATCGTTCCAACTGCTTTCGTCTAAAAAGCCATCATCTGCGTCTTCCAGTTCGTAGTTGGGGTCCGGGATGTCTCTGTAGTTGTGCTCGCATTGGGGGCGGGTGAAGAATGCGATTGGCTCTGGAATTTCGGTGGTGTGCATGCCGGCTCCGATGAGCGTCCCGTCATGGCTTGCGGCGGCGCTTGGGGCAAGTAAGAAGAAAATCGCGAGGGCGAGGATGTGTTTGTTCATGATTCGTTCTCCGTTGTATCGGATTTCCGGTTAGATGCCGGACTCCAATTGGGTGAAGTTTTACATTGTTTTCGGATTCTACTCAATCCAATACCATGTGGTAAACTTTCACTGTATGGCAGTGGTTAGATAATATAGAAAATTATTGGCGTTCGATTGATTTTTGTGAGATTTTACTCAAAGGTATTCCATTCTAAACTCGTTCGAATGTCAAGCCGCTTCGCTAAACTCAAGCGAATGGACGGGGGCCTAGAACGACGCCAGGGCAATTTGCTGAGCGCCTAGTGGCGGAACGATCGCTGCCCCGAGAACATCATGGAGATGCCATGTTCATCGGCGGCTTCAATCACTTCGTCGTCACGAATGGATCCACCAGGCTGCACGATGGCGGAGACGCCGTGTTCGGCGGCCACATCCACGGCATCGCGGAAGGGGAAGAATGCGTCGCTGGCCATGACGCTTCCCTTGATGTTGGCTTTGCCCTTGATGGTGGCAATGGTGGTGCTGTCCACGCGTGCCGTTTGGCCGCCGCCGATGCCAACGGTCTTGGTGCCTTGCACGAACACGACAGCGTTGCTGCGGATTGCCTTGACACAGCGTGCCGCAAACAGCATGCTTTCCACTTGGCTGTCCGAGGGGGCTATTTTGGTGACGGTCTTCCACTGGGTGGTGTCGTAGGGCTTGAGGTCGCGATCTTGGACGAGCAAACCGCCGGTGATGCTGCGGATTTGGGTGCCGCTGCGGTGGTAATGGTCGTCGAGGTCGGGGACGCTCAGCAGGCGCAAGTTCTTCTTCTTTTGAAGGCGGGCCAAGGCGTCGGCACTGAAGCCGGGCGCCACGACGATTTCGAGGAACAACTTTGCCAATTCTTCTGCCACATCGAGGGTGACTTCTCGGTTCATGGCCACCACGCCGCCAAAGGGCGAGTAGGGGTCGCAGGCGAGGGCGTCGGTCCAGGCTTGTTGCAGGCTGTCTGCGGTGGCGATACCGCAGGGGGTTGCGTGCTTGATGATGACGCAGCAGGGCTTTTCTGGGAATTCTTTGACGGATTCCAGGGCCAAGTCGGCGTCGAGGATGTTGTTGTAGCTCAACTGCTTGCCGTGCAGTTGTTCGGCCTTGATGATGCTCGGTTCCACTTCGTTGCGGGGGCCCGATTTTTCGTAGAAGGCGGCGCGTTGGTGGCTGTTTTCACCATAGCGAAGCACGTCGCGGCGGTCGAAGGCGAACACGAGGTGTTCGGGGTAGTCGGTGAGGCCGAATTTCTTGGACAGGACACGAGCGATGACGGCGTCGTATCGGGCGGTGAGTTGGTAGGTGCGCAAGGCGAGTTCTTGGCGCAGCGCCTTGTCCTCCGCGGTGTCGAGCTTGCCTTCGATGTCGTCCATCACGCGGTCATATTGATTGGCGTCGGTCACCACGTACACGTGGCGGTGGTTCTTGGCAGCGGCGCGCAGCAAGCTGGGTCCACCAATGTCGATTTGTTCGATGAGATCGTCCAACTCGGGGTCCTTGGCGGCGGTTTGCTCGAAGGGGTAGAGGTTGACACAGACCAAGTCAATGGCGCCAATGTCGTGCTCCGTCATGCTGGTGACGTGGCTGGAGTCGTCTCGGTTGGCCAAGATACCGCCGGCCACAATGGGGTGCAGGGTCTTGACGCGGCCATCCATCATTTCTGGGAAGCCCGTGAGGTCGCTCACGTCTTGAACGGGAAGTCCTTCCTGGCGAAGCAGGGCGGCGGTGCCCCCGGTGCTGACCAGTTGGGTGCCGGCTTCGTGGAGTCGGCGGGCAAATTGGACGATGCCTGTCTTGTCGCTGACTGACAGGAGAGCACGGGTGACTTTCATCCCGTGACGCGGCGACGGAGCCCCCATATTTAGGCGTGGGGCACCGCCCGTGGCGTGGCCGATGGTCCCCGCGAGACAAGCTCATAAGGGTTGGGCTCGAGCAATTTGGGTATGGAGCCCACGACCCATGAGGAGGCCATGGAAATTCTTCGGCATTCTCGATTGGGCATTTTGTCGCTTGCAGACGGCGGCAAGGCGTATGGAGTTCCCTTGTTCTATGGCTTTGATGGGGAGACCATTTGGTTCCATTGCCACCCGGGCCAAAAAGATCACTTCGAGGACACCACCGAGGAGGCTTGCTTTACGGTGATGCATTTGGAGTCGGAGAACATTTGGGAATCTGTGCATGCGTTTGGGCCCGTGGAGCGATGCACCTTGAGCACCGACATCGAGGCAGCAAAATCTGCGTTGTATCAAGTGCCATTTCCGCCCAGGTCTGGAACTTATCCAGGTGGCTTGCCGGTGCGGGATGATTTAGGCATTTACTACCTGAAATTGAAGGCGGAGCGCGTTGAGGGTGTGAAGAGCAAATTCCAGGAAAAAGCGGCGCCCAATCCTGGGGCCTAGTGATTTTTGCTTGAACTTCGAAATTTTAATCTCGTAGCTGGGCCCTTTGCACATGGTCGGTCCGTTGCCGACTCGAAGTGATTCCATGAACAAAACTCTGATTCTTGCCGTAACCTGTCTCATGCTCCTTGGTGGCCTCGCCGCAGCGCCCACGGCCACTGCGGATCACGCCCCGGATTCTATGCCGAGGGAAAATGGAACCTGTGTCTACAACCCATTCGTTGGTCGTGTGTGCGGTATCAGTGACGATGGCTGGTGCTGGATCGTCTGGCACTGCCCCTGGTAAAGCACGAATGGGGCACGTCCCCGGGGACTGAGGCTTTACTCCGTGTAGTCCATGGACTCGCTGTTGACCCAGTCCAATAAATCTAGTGCCACTTCACAGGATTCAGACACTTCGGGGTTTGGGTCCTGCAGGAACCGTTCCAAGACGGGGCGTCCACGTTCGTCGCCAATGGCACCTAGGGCTTCGGCGGCTTCGTGGCGCACCATCACATGCTCGTCTTCGGTGGCAAGCACCTTCACGAGGTACGGCAATGCGTGCGCATCGCCCATTTGCCCAAGCACATAGGCCAATTCGTGGCGAAGCAGGGCCGAGGAGTCGAGGAATGCAGACGCCAAGGCATCCACGGCCGCGGCACCGCCCACATTGCGAAGGGCAAACACGGCGCGCATGCGCTGGAACATAGGCTGGCTCGTGTCTAGGAGCTTAGCAGACAACGCTGCAACGTCTGCTTGAGCATCGGGTGCCAGGAGTGGCGGTGCTGGGTCGGTGCTGGTGTATCCCGATTCTTCTCGGGCGGCCTCAAGCCACTGGCGGCGGTCCACGACGCGCTCCAGTCGCGCCGCGTCTTATGGATTGTGGCGTAACTGGATGGGGGTGAGTCCTCGGTGGTAGGCGGAACAACTTGTGGAAAAATCAGGAAAAGGGGGAGATTTGAGGCGAGGGATGTCTAGATGATTTTGTGGCACTTCCAGTCCAGGCCCGGGTATTCAGGGTCCGATTCGAGGGTGCAGCGTTTGGCATCCACATCCACGCAACCGGAGCCGTAGGACACGGAGGCGCCCACGATTACGGCGTGATAGCCAACGGTCTTGTTGCAGTCGTTGGCACTGGCGGGGGTAGCAAAGGCTGCCGCGCCCACGATGACGAGCATGCTTGCAAGTGCAAATGTGATGAATTTCATCATGGTTGCATTGGCCTGGGCTGGTTAGGGGTAGCGCGGAGGCACCGATTCATCCAATTGGCAACCGTGGTGCTTAGAGAATCTTGGTGCACTGCCATACGGGCGTGCTCGGGTAGTCGGGGTTGGGGCGGCTCAGGGTGCAGCGTTCTGCATCCACGTCAACGCAACCGCTTCCGTACTCCACCGAGACCTTCAGAACGCCACCGTTCACGGATTCACTTTTCTCGCAGTCGTCGTCAGCGGTGGCGGTGGGCGTGAATGCGCCCATGAGGGCGATGAGGCTTGTGGCGAGGATGGCAAAGGTTCGCATCTTGGGTGCACATTCCCTTGGTGGGAAAGGGTTGGTGGGGTGGTTCGGTTTCATCCAATGGAATCGCGTTTTCGCCCCCATGCAAGGGCCGCGGTGGCGACTGCGAGGAATGCCAGGGGGGCTGCGGGTGCAGGTGCTTCCGCATCCAGCAAAGGGTCCTCCGTTGCATCGACGGTTTGCACGATGTTGATGTAAGGGTGTGCCGCGAGCAGGGAGGCAAGGTCCAATCCATTGGATTTGGCCCAGTATGCTTCGCCGTAGGGGCCCGTGCTGCCTCGAAGCGCCGAGTACATGGCCACGGTGCCACCGATACTGGCTTCTGCGTCGTATGCTTGCAGCAATTCGCTTCGACTGCCCGCTTGCACGTAGAGCCATTCGAGGGTGTCGCAGGGCTGGTGGTAGCAGGGGTATTGTTCGTCGTGGCTGCCTTGGATGCGCATGCCAGCGGCGCCTTTGGCAATCAGCGGGATGTGGTCGGAGCGGCCGTAGTGATCGTCATAGACCCAGACGTATTCAGGTGGATATTGGAGCAAGTCGTAGGCGACTTCGCGCACCAAGAATTGGTAATTGGTGTTGGCGTGAAGCACCGCTTCAAAATCGTCTCGGGTCTTCAGTTCCTCGTAGCAGCCGTAACTCCAGCAGGTCCATTCATTTTCGGGGTGAATGGGTGCTGTGCGGAGGTTCAGCACCGCGTATGCTTCCAGGTCGGTGGCTTCTTCGTATTGGACCCAAATGTTACGGGCGGGATAGTTGATGCCCGGCATATCGAA
>JBFJXT010000033.1:0-13105 GCA_041623015.1 Thermoplasmatota archaeon
AGTAGGGCTTGCCGAAGCCAAATTCACTGCCTTGGGCCAAGAAGCCGCGGCCGGGGCGGTCGTACTTCTCGTAGAACTTTTGCTTGTTGGCAACACCGATGCCGCTGGGTGTGCAGTCGATGACGACGGTTGCGCGCTCGATGGCTTGCTCGGTTTCGTAAGCGACTGGCATGCCGAGGTTCTCGAAGTCGGCCTTGACGGCGTCGGCACAGGCGAGCTTGGCGCCGCGTCGAATCAGGTCTTGAATCTTCGAGCGGTCCGTGAATTGCGGGGTGCGCTTGTTGAACGTGACCTCGTCGATGCCGAGTTCCTTTGCCTTGTCAGCAAACAAGTGGATGAGCGGCTCTCCGATGGTTCCGGTGCCGACGATGTGTACGATCTTCTGCGCCATGTGGGATCCCTAAGGCCTTGGCCTTGGGCGGGCGACAGGGAGGGTATTGAAAAAGGGTGGGTGGGGGCTTCAGGTGGAGCGGGTCAAGCGGCAGCCGGCCGCGTCGCAGCGATTCGGGAAGGAGCCGGGAAGGCCACAGGCATAGAATTCGCGCAATTGGGAAGAATGGAAGAGGTTGGGGGGTGCGTGCGTCAGCCCTTTCGAGTCATGTAGGCCCCGTTGCTGTCTGCGTACGTGATGTGGATTCGGCCGTTGGCGTTGCGGTCCACATCGAACGAGTAAATGGCGCGTCGGGGGTCGCATCCGGTCGAGACACATTCGGCGTGTCCGTCCACGTGCTGGTAGCTGTTGCTGGGGCCGCAGGCGTCGGTTCCGCATTGGACGAAGCGCAAGTCATGACTGTTTACGGTGGAGAACAACACCCATGGGAGGCCGTTGTCGTCGTATCCGACGTACGATGCGGCGGGGTTCATGTGGGTGTCGGCCCAGGGGTCGCAGCCGAGGGGGCAATTGAAACGGCCGTCGAAATCCTCGCCGCCATCGCCAAACACGGGCCATTGCGGGTCGGTGCAGAATTGACTGAGGCAGCGGCCCAATTGGGCGGCGTCGTTTGTAGATCCTTGCTGACTGAATCCAAACGTAGAGGGTCCGTTGGGGTTGTATCCAAAGCGTCCCGTTTCGTGGGCTCCCCAGGAGGTCAGAGTTTGGTACTCGGCGGTCGTGCAGTCGCGGTCGCCGCAGTGAATCATCAAAGGCTCTGGGAAGAATCGGGCCCAGCCGTCGCCGATCAATTCCATGTTGGGGTACATGATGATCACGGGCAATCCGTTGTTCCAGTGGACGTCGGAGCGACGGAAGGTTCGCTGGCCGACATCTTCGCAGCCAATGGGTGTGCAATCGGCGCCCACGAGGATGGTTCGCGTCATGTCGCCCATGCAGTCTGGCGTGTGGCAGCGGATGAATGCCAGTCCGTCGTGTTCGAGTCCTAGGGGGGAATCATAGAGGTAGGTCAGGACCGTGTCGCCGGCAGGGGAAACATCGAGGCTTGGATAGAATGCCAATTGTTGTTCGCTGTCGCAATCGGTCGGGCAGCCTCGCCGGGCACCGGCCACGATTCGATAGTCGATGTTCCCACTGCAGTCCGCGTCTTCACAGGCGGTGACAAACAGGCTGAAGGTGCCGTCAAAGTGTTGGTTGCCGGAGTATGCAAGGACCACTTTGTTGTCTGATGTGCGTTGAATTTGCACGCCGTGGCCGGTGTTCCATTTGTGGTGGCATCCGGTGGGGCAGGGCGCATTGCCGTCCAGTACGCGGCTCGTGGTTTGGTCGCAGTTGGCGTCCAAGCAGTTGACGATGCTGACAATCTCGTGGTTTCCTCGGAAGGAGTTGCCGGGGTACGGGTCGCTGAGCGCATAACCGCGCAGGGCGAAAATTGGCGCGGCGCCACTGGCATCCACGGCAACGGCTCGGCATTGGTTGATGCAGGTGGTGACGTTTGTGATTTGCTTGGTGTCGAAGTTGTAGGAGACTGCGTTGGTGGGTTGATTGGGAATCAGTGCCTGCACGGTGGCGCCGGCCATTTCTAGTCGCCACCAGGGTTGGGGCTCCGATTCGTATACATCGACGCCGACGCCCGCCGGGGGATTGTTGGGGTCAATTTCGGAGATTTGTGGCTCGGGGCATCCGTCAACGAATGGGCAGGGGTCGGGGCAGCCGCCGTCGAGGGCACCGCATACGTCGGGGCAGCCGTTGCTGAGGAAGTTGCAGGGGTCCGACGGGAACGGGGGTGGCAGATTTCCCTCGCAGTTGACGCGCAGGATGCGCTGGCACAGTTGTTGGGCCGGGACTGTGACTTGCGCAACCAGTTGTTGCGCGTACTGAGATGCCTGGCTGACATTGCACGCGGGCAGCGCAAGCGTACAGGTGTGCGCCGCGTTGTCGACCACTTCGTCTGCTTCCTCGAAGGGGTCAACGAGGGTGCAGAGACCGGGAACGGAGGCACACAGTTCGGCGTGTGCGGTGTCCTTGGCGCGTTCTGCTTCCACGACGAAGGCGTTGGTGTCGACGGATTCATCCACATCAACGACGAGTGGCTCGCGCCAGCCCATGGCGTAATCTTCCAGGCGGATTCGTACGTTGGCTTCGATGCGGTCAATCGGAGTTGTTGGGTCGCCGGGGATGTGCACACCGCGCAGATCTTGCGTAGCGCCCGTGCTTGCTTCGATGCGGAGCATGAAGTCTGGGCTCTGCAAATCGGCTAGGGTGCGCTGGGAGCTTGACAGCGTCGTTCCGTAAGATTGCCAATGGTGATCGACGTACGTTTCCAGGTTGTTTCGGTAGCCTGCAATCCAGTTTTGGCCGCCGTCGAAGCTGTGGTGGAACTGAATCCATTCCACGCGACTGGTGGGGTCAAAATTGGCGGTCCATGCAGGCATGTCACTCCAACTCGCGGCGCCGGAGGCATGGTTCCAACTGTCTCCGGAGGCCAAAGCGGTTTGCAGCGGATACCAGCCGGTGTTTTCGGCGTAGGCGCGGTGGATTCGAATGGTGTATTCTTCGGCCTCAACTCCGTTGGAATCTGTAAAGCGGACGCGGAAGATTTGGAAGACGCCATAGCGGTCTGGAGTCAGTTCGTGCTCGAACGTGCCAGGGGCGGTGAGGTTGCCTGTGGCCACCGTTTGCCATGGATCGAGGTCGGGGTCCCAGGAATTGAAGCAGGAGCAATAGGCTCGCTCCAATGTCCAAGCGATGGGTCCGCTGCCTTCTACTTCCACGTGGAAGCGAGGGTCAATGGAGGAGTGAAGGGTGGGTTGTGGGGCGGTGGTGAAAAATGACGTGACGGCGGCGCCCGCAACGTCCACGCGACCGGCACCTTGTAGGATTGGGTTGGCAACGCTTGTGTCTACGGCGGAGGCGCGCAAGCGGGCGCGAAGGTCTTGGCTGGTCTGGGTGGGGTTCTGCTCGAGCAGCAACGCGGCCGCTCCGGCCACGACGGCAGACGCCATGCTGGTGCCGCTGACTGCGATGTGGTCCGCGTCATGGCATTGGAACGAGGAGCCCGTTGCGACGACGGAGGCGCGTGCGGCGCACACCTCGACGCCGGGGGCGACCACATCGGGCTTGAATTGGGTGTATCCTTTCTGGGCTGCTGGTCCGAGGGCGCTAAAGTACGCATCAGAGCCGCCACCCATTTCGTCTTGGAGGGTCGTGGCGCCGACTGCAATGACCCCAGGCCACGCGCCGGGAATGGAGATGTCCCCTAGAAACAGGCCGCCGTTGCCCGCTGCGCCAATGACTGTCGCGCCGGATGCAACAGCAGCATCGACTGCTTCACGGAATGCTTTGACCGTGCCACAGGAGTCGGCTCTGCAGCCGAGGGCCATGAGAATGATGTCGTGGCGGTCGCTGGTGTCGCCATCGCTGTTGGGGTCCGTGGCGCGTACAAGGGCGTTGATGATGGCAAGGTAACTGATCCAGCCGCCCCCACCAATCTTGTAACCGTACAATGTGGCGTCAGGCGCAATCCCCTGGAGGGTGCCGTTGCCCGCAGCGATGGCGGCTACATGGGTCCCATGCCCGTAGTCGTCCATGGGGTCCGCGTCATGGGACCAGAAATCGTATCCGCCTGCCACTTTGCAGCCGGAGCCCAGGCAGCCGCCAAGGTCCGCGTGCAAGTAGTCAATGCCGCTGTCGATGACTGCAATTTCCACGCCCTTTCCCGTAGCAGCGGTTCCGGCAGTGCCATTCCAAATGAGTGGGGCGCCAATTTTGGTAGCCTCCGCACTGGCGTGGTACGTGAATCCTTCTTGGGCCCGTTCTACCTGTCCACTTGCTTGGAGTGTCTCTGCAAGGGACGGCTCCACGCGGGCCTCTACCCAGTCAATCACCGGTCGGTGGTCTCGTACGACCTTTACTTTGGCAGGCCAATTTGCCTCCGGATTACAGGGGATTGCACAAGCACTGTCTCGTGTGCTCAGCAAAACGGTCGGCCAGTCTTCCTCGACGATGGCTGCTTCCTGACTCGTTTGTTGGCCAACAAGCGATCCCAAGGAGCCGGATGAAAGAAGGAGGGCCAGGCAGAGCACTGTGATATTTTGAATTGAGGAAGCCGGGGCGTTAATCACACCATGAGCCATCCTTGGCGTGGCTTAACATTTTGCAGTGCGATGAAATTCATTGGCCTTTGATTGGCCTTTGATTTGCGACCCCCTGTGGTGTGTGGCTGCTTGGCGAGACATTGCAATCGCCATGGGGTGCGTGATTGGCCATTGACTCGAACGGCGCCACCAATCTATCTAAGTACCTGTGAACGCGGCTTCTGGTTTGATGTCTGCCCTTCGTGTCTTGCTTGTCATGTTTACTTTGGCCCTTTCTGGGTGCGTGGATGGCTTGGTGCCTGGTGCCGAGTCTCTCGAGTCGGATTCCAGTTCGGGTCACGAAATGGGCGACGTGCACGCAGACTCCGGCGCTGAGGCGGGCCACTCGGGAAGCTCAGGCCATGGCGCGGACGGGCACGATGCACAAACCGGCATGAATCGGCCCGGTTTCCAAGAGGGCGAGGGCACGGTTCCCAGCGAGGATGATGCCCGACAATTGCCTCAACTGAGCCGAATTCGCATCATTGGAGATGAAGGGTTCACGCCCTCCAATGGAGTTCGCAGCGGCAACGGAACCATGGCGGATCCGTACATCATTTCCGGCTGGTACGTGACCGGCGACTTCACCATCCAAGACACCGACGCTTGTGTGGTTGTGCGCGAAAATTACGTGGGTGGCCAACTCAGTTTGAACTGGAACGGCCAATGTGTCCACACCCACCACAATTTCGTGCGTGACTTGCGGGTGAACGAAAACATCCGACGCATTGGCTATGCCACGGGCGGCTACATTGAGCACAATCTCATGGAAATCGTTGGCCAACTGCGCCACTACGACGGCGTATTCCGCGCCAACACCGTGGGTCCCGGAGACCAAAGCAGCCTCTGGGATGAGGTGCTCGAAACCGTTCCTTACGACTTCGTGCGCGACCCTCGTGTGGCCAACATTGACGGATTTAACCAAGGCATCATCGAAGGCAACACCTTCTACGGGAGCGTCGACCTCGACTTGCACGGCCACCACCATGGCACCGGTTTCTTTGCGCCTCACAGTCACTACCACGGCGACGATGAGGCTCGCAAGATGGCCCACGACCACACCATGCGATGGACGAGCGTTTCCTTCACTGGCAATACCATCATTGACCCCGAAGGCTATGGGCTTCGATTTGATGATCAAAACCACGCCGGCGATGACCGCGTGGCCAACTCCGAGCAAGAAGAGACCCTAGACTTGGTGCACGTCCACCACGAATCCCTCGAAATCATCGGCAACACCGTGGAAGGCGCCGGCATCTGGATTGATGTGCTTGGCGCCGAAGACCGATCCCACGACCGAGAGAACTTCATTTCCATGATGGTCTCTGACAACACCATCACCCTCGTTGAGCGTGACCCTGGGCCCTTCGGAATCTTCGGCATGTACGCCTCTCATGTGGGCATTCAAGTACAGACCGCCAAGGACATGGATTTGAGCATCAGCAACAACAAGCTCACTGCAGTGGCCGCTGACAAGAGCGACGACCCCACCGGCGGCTGGATGGGCATTCTCCAACCAAGTTTCCCCTTCACTGCCATTGATTTGAGTCGCATGAGTGACGGCGGCATCAAGGTCCTAAACAACGTGGCCACGGGTTTCCAAGTGGGCGTGGAGGCAGATCGCTTCGAGCGCGTCACGTGGCAACTCACCGGCAACGATTTTGCGGATGCAAGGGAAATCTCCTCGGACGATTCGGTGCCCGTGCCTCAACGCTAAAGCTCCGATTCTAGGGCGTCCAACCGCCCGCCGGACCACAAGTGATAAACGGCGCGGCGCGGCCTGCTTTCTATGCGCGTCTGGCCGGTGCTCATTCTGCTCCTGACTACCCTCTCTGGCTGCACTGGAGAAAGTGGCGAAAAAGCCGAACCCGGTCACAACATGACTGGCCTAGAAGGGGCAGACATCGCGCCAGCCCAATTGCCCGAGTGGGGCGTTGGCGACTACTGGAGCTACAAGGACAGCCTTGGCCAACAATACAGCCTCGTTGTCGCGGGTGACGCCGGCGGCGACTGGGATGTGCGCGCCAACGACAAGCAAATTGCTCGGTTCGACTCCTGGTTTGACATCAGTTTCGTGGGCAGCATCCGCAAGTCCGACCTCGCTGGCCAGCAAGGAAGCGAGCGCATCCAATTCTTCGACTTCCCGCTGCATGACGGGAAGTCCTGGACCACGGTGTGGGATGGCGAAAGCCGCCACGTCACTGCCCAAGGTCTCGAAGATGGCACCTTCTACATCGTGGCGCACGTGGCTGGAAACGAACAAGGCGACAAGCACGCTGACTACGTCTACGACCCTGTGGCGGGCCACTTTGCCAGTATGAGTTTCTACGCACCCAATGGAACCATCACCTATGCGGCCGAACTCACAGGTAACGGTCGCGATTTTACGGGAACCTTGTACGAATATGGCCCCGTTGAGGAATTGGCCAATATCACGATGAATGGCCCCGCCGATTACGAGATGCATCAATTTGAAGTGGGTGCCGAGCCCGGCGAATTGACCATGACTGCCAGGATTCAATGCGCCAACAGTCAACAAATGACTCTGTTTGCTGTGCAGCACCCCGAAGAAGACGGCAGCGCTGCAGAGCGGCCACCCACGCCCTTCGTCACCACCACGGAGCCGGTGATGGGCAACGATTCCCAATGCCCCGGCGCTGAGGGAAATTACGTGGCAGTCATCGAAGATCCGCGTGCAGGAAGCTGGCGCTTGGACGTGGCAAACACCGCGAGCAGCCCTCGCGCATTCACCTTCGTTGCCCAGTGGCAGTCTCGCGTGGACATCTCCTTCTAGGCGGACAAAGCCAAGTACCATAGCAACGTCGAAGCACACATGGCCCAGACGCGCTGGTATCGGGAGCGCCAAAACGACTCCTACTTCAAGGCGGCCAAGAAGGCTGGCTATCGAGCCCGCAGCGCGTACAAGCTCCAACAAATCAACAACAAATTTGGACTCATTAAGCCCGGAGATGCCACCATTGACTTGGGGTGTGCTCCCGGCGGCTGGGCTCAAGTGTTGGTTGAAATGGTGGGTGACGAGGGCCTCGTCTTGGGCGTTGACTTGCAAAAGACCCGCCCCTTGGAAGGCGCCACCTTCATTCAAGGCGACTTCACGCAGGAAAAAACCCGCGCACGCCTCACTGAAATTCTAGCCGAATCCGATCGCTCCGATTTGGATGTGGTTGTCAGTGACATGGCGCCGGACATGAGCGGCAACTACGATTTAGATCAATACCGCAGCGTCCACTTGGGAACTCTGGCGGTGGAATTTGCTGACAAGCACCTGAAAATTGGTGGCCACTTCATTTGCAAGGTGTTTGAGGGTGCAGATTTCATGGAGCTTCGAGAAATGGTGCTCCAGCGCTTCCGCAAGGTCCGCCAAGTGCACCCCGCGGCCAGCCGCAAGCAAAGCAGCGAAGTCTACCTCGTGGGCTTGGGCTACAAGGGCACGGCGGGCGTCAAGAAGGAAGAAGAGGAAGACGACCCTTACGAAGCCGAATAACTCGGTTCGCCGGGGTCTTTGGACAGCTTTCTATTGGCTAGGGGCCAACAGAGCATGATGCTGTCGCGCCGTGGGCCTCGTTGGGTGTTTTGGCCAAGCAAGTTAGCTTGGGCGCCGCTTCTCATCGTGGGCGCTTGGATGTCCGTGGTGACCCGTGGCTCCATGGATGCCCTAGGTGGCGGCGCATTTCGAGTGGGTTTGCGCATCCTGGATCCCACGGGATGGGCTGAACAACCTGTGCTCCATGGCATCGGCCTCGCTCTCTTGATTTTGGGGTTGGTGGCATTGGCGCTCTATCTTTGGGTCCCCGACGCAGATGCGTGGGGGGTTGTCGAAGAGTTCCCCCTGTGGACCATGGCTGCTTGGTTGTTCTTTTTGACCGGGCTCGGCGCCGCATTCCGGCTCACGGGGCACGTGGTGGAGCTTGGCTTAGATGGCATCTCGTGGCGCTTCTTGTTGGCGCTTCGAGCTCATCCATTGGATCGAACTGTGGCGATTCTTGCCTTGGTAGGTGCCTTGATGTGTTCCTTGGCGTCCTATGGCCATGGCTCCCATCATCGATATCTCCGGGGCCCTGTCAGTGACCGCGAATCTGAGGACGAGATGGCCCAAGAAACAGATGGGGTCACGGGATCCCAACAAGGAGTTTCTGACGGCCCTGAATTGAGCCTCAATTAGGCACTAAGGCTCGTGGTCGCGCCGGCGCCAGCGCACGCCCGCAACCGACGCAAGAATTCCAACAGCGAGCAAAGCCCACGCCACGGGATTGGTTCGAATCCATGAAGGCTGATCGTCGGCAGACAGCAACAGCAAGGGGCGCTCGGCTCCCTCTGAGTCATATCCAACACTGACCGGGTCATTGGCATAATCCAGGTCCCCAATGGCTGGCCCACCGTACTTCAAGGCGGTGCCTGCCAGAAATGCTTCACGGTTGCCCAGGGTTTGGATGGCTAAGTTGTAAGCCGCGCGCACATCCATGTATCCAGCGCCCACGCGATGCAGGGGGTCTGCCATCGGCTTGACCGTTGCCACGAGGATATCCATCACTTGATCCGGGCTCAAATCTGGATTGGCTGCCTGAATCAACGCCGCCGCGCCGGCCACATGAGGCGCCGCCATGCTCGTGCCGCTTCGATCCAGATAGAGTGGTTCCCGCTGCCCCGTCAAGCTTGTTGTGAAATCAGGATTCAACAACCGATCGGTGCTGCGGATGGTCAATCCAGGCGCCGTGATGTCTGGGTGCTCGTAGGCGGGAATGTTCTTGCCTGGCGGTGGCCCCATGCTGCTAAAGTCAGCGCGAGCACCCTGTAAATCGCCGGCCGCGACACAGAGCACCCACGTTGGTTTGCAGTGGCGATTGAGGCTGTCTTCAGTGCCGTCATTGCCCGCGGAAAACACCACCACCATGCCGGCTTCGTACAGTTTGAAGGTGGCGCGCGTCACGGGGTGACTGGGGCTCAAGTCGCCAGCACTTCCCCATGAGTTGCTCACCACGCGCAAGTAGTAGGCATCGCGGTTTTGCAAGGCCCATTCGAATGCCTCCAAGGCGCTGGCCGCGTCCACGGCGATGTCCTCAGGGTCCAAGGCATCGGTGCTTGCTTGGAAACTGACCATGCGGCCGTTGCTGTAGACACCTTCGTATCGACCGTGGCGGGGGTCGTTTTCTCCTAGGGCATCCCCCGAGCCAACCACAATTCCTGCCACGTGGCTTCCGTGTCCGCTGCGATCTCCGATGGCGTCCTGCACGCCGCTGATGAGGCCGCCGGAGCGCTGTGCGGACAAACTCGCAACGACGTTTCCTGTTTGAAAATCAGGATGTAATTCATCGAGGCCGGTATCCACAACGAGCACCGTCGGGCCGCGCCTCTGATCGGCCAAGACATTTTTGACGCGATCCGCGCCAATGTAGGGGACACTGGCATCTAAGTGAAGGCTCTCTGGAGTGTTTGGCCATGCCTCCACCCCGAGCACAGACAACTGATTGGCCACGGGTTCTGGAATCAGGGCCGCGGCCATTCCAAGGCGCGGGTATTCATGCGTGGAAAATCCAAGGCTTTGAATGTGCTCTAGGCCCAAATCGAGCGCCTCCGGGTCTCCGGCAAGCAACCACACAGACAGAGGCAAATCAGGGGTAGCTTCCACGGGCGGAGTCAGGCAAACCAAGGCCACGAAGATCAACACCCGTCGCACACCAGAAACGGGGCGTGCCCGCTTATCTGAATTGTCCACGCGCCCGGCGTTGGCTCCGCTGGTCGGCATGTGATTATCGTTTGTTGTGGTCACGATTGAACGAGTCCCGGATCGCTTCAAACGGTTCAGGGGCTGGCCAACTTCGAGTCACCCGATACAACCAATGGCCTCGAACTAAGTCGTGAAAGTATTCCTCGTGGCGCCACTCCACTTCGGCCATGTGCAAGAATTCCTCAATGTACCACTCCACATTGGCGGCACTTGCCAGGCGGGCGGCATCCTCGTATTCTCGGATGTTGCGTCGCTCAATGCGGCCGGCCCCGTACATGGGAAAGTACCAACCGCCGATGAAGCAGAAACCGGCGATGCTGGTGCCAACAACACTGGCCCATGCGTTGCGCAGCTTGGAGGGCTTGGAGCCAAGCTCCTCAAGCATGCCTCGGATTCGGTTCATGTGTGCCAATTCTTCCAAGCGAATTTGGCGAACCGCTGCCTTTTGCTCGGGAATTCGAATGGAGCGCCAGTGGCCGCCGTAGGCTCGGGCTGCGGCTTTTTCGCCTGCATAGGCCATGCGAAGCAATCGAATCAATGCCGCCCGGGCAGTGCGGGCGTCTTGGGCCATGGCTTTGCCGAGTGGCGGTGGTGGTTCAAAGGTTCGCAGAGCCGCGCTGTGTGGCAAGGGCTGCTTCGGCCACGGCGTCCATGGTTGCATCGGTGCGGATGCCTTCCGGGTCTAGGGCGGAGCGCGCCACAACATGCCCTGCATCTCGAAGGGCCGTCATGAGCCGTTCTCGACGAGGTGCATCGCCACCGGTGAGCCGTCGAATCAACCGTGGCTCGATCCACCATGCCGGTGCTTCTTGCTCGGCAATGAGGCTGTCAAGAAGGGCCGTGGTGCGAGGATCGATGGCATCGTCAATCGCTTCCGACATGCCGGCAAGCACCGCTGGGTCATGCAAAGGCCCAGTCCAGAGGGGCCCGGCCCACGTGGGGCTGTCTTGCGGCGGCGCTCGGTCAAATTGCGGCAGCGTCAAGGGATCGCTGGCATCCACGTAGCCCACATTTTTCAGCGCCTTGTCAGCGGCGCCTCGACCGTCACTGAGTCGCAGCACCACTCGCATCCAGTGGCCTCCAAACACGGACCAAACCGGTGTTGCTGCTCGGTCGTATCGGCCTGCCGCTTGCACGGCGGTTCCCGCAAGAATCCTGAGGCCCGCTTCGGTGCCCCATGGGGTCGCATGCAAGCCGTGCCACGATGCATAACGGCGCCGGCAAACTCGGGGGTACGTCCCGCATAGGGCAGCCGTGTCCGTGGCGGTGAGGCACACGTAGCCTGCGTGCCGGGTGGCGCGGACTGCGGCGTCCAAAAACGGTGCTGGGCTACCGAATGGATCAATATCCACCACGTCAAAGCGCTGCTCCGACAGGAACGTGAACGCATTACCAAGGCGCGCTTGAAGCCGCTCTGGTGGAATGCCGTTGCGCGTTCTCGCCGCAACCAAGGCATCGATCGCGCCTGGGTCGCCGTCGTTGGCATGCACTACAACTGGGGCATCCACTTCATTGGCAAAGCGCAAGGACCGTGCACCGGCGCCGCACATGGCATCCGCCACATCCAACTCGCGGCCTCGGTCTTTAGCCATATGGCGCACCAAAAGCAACGTCAAGTCGCGATTGCGGCGCATGGCGGGATTGTAGAATGGAGCCTCCTTATTGATGGCGCCAGGGCCAGCATTGTCCGAAGGAGGAACCGGGAGGAGGGTGCGGCCCTCGACCGTTTCCATCAGTAGTAGGTGGTCTGAAGGTGGTCCTTCAGGAGCTTCTCAATCTTGTAGGGAAGCAAGTTCTTGTTGACGGCGGTGACCTCAAGGATGCGCACATCGTCGCGGCGGCGAAGGTCCTGCAACAAGGGGTTGCGGCTCTTCTTGTGCAGCGTCATGATGATGGGCTTGGGGCAATCCAAGGCCTTCTTGACGGCGGCATTGAACGCTTCCGAGTGCATCTCCATCTTGCCCACTTCGTCAATGATGATGATGTCCACTTCTTCGTCTTCGATGCTGTCCAAGATGGACTTGACGCCGATGCGGTCTAAGGGATCCGTGTCGACGTAGTAAACGCCGTCATCGGTTTCCGTTTTGAATTTGGTGTCGAATTCCTTGCTGGAGAACACTTCCTTCTCGCCGGTTTCCCAGTTTTCAACGTAGAATCCAATGCGCTCGTCGCCCGGCGGGGGGCGGTATGCGCGGGTAATCATGCCGCCAACGACGAAATCGTCGCGTTCGAGCTTGCGGCAGATTGCGGCCAACGTGGCAGTTTTGCCCACGTTTGGAAGGCCCGTGATGCCGATTTTCGGCTTTGTCTCGTGCATGGGGGCGTTCCTCTCTTGGCCCTTGGCAATGCAAGGACTTACTAAAGGAGACCGCACCGAGCCCGGCGAGTTCCGATGGAAAATTCACTTGAGATTCGGACAATTTGGCTGTGCTTCGGCCTACCGGCGGGCGACTTTGCCTAGGCGATTTCGGGGGCTTCCACTTGGTTGTCCATCAATTCCAGCGTGGTTTGAAGCCGCTCGGTGGGGTCGTAGACCACGAATCGGCTGATGCGGCGGGAGCGCACGAGGCCAACTTCGCGCAGTCGAGCAAGGTGTTTGCTGGCGGCGGGGTTTTGCAAGTCGAGGTGTTCGCAGAGTCCCTTTTGGTGGATGCCTGGGTTGTCTGCGATGGCTCTTGCAAGGTTGTATGCATTGGGTTGTTGCAGGGTGGCCCAGCCGCTTCGAACCCGCGCTTCGGGGGTGTTGGCGATGAAGTAGCGATGGTGGTTGACGCGGCGCTCATCTACGAGTGCTCCGCTGCGGGCGAGGCGATCGAGGTGGTAGACGGCGGTGCC
>JBFJXT010000034.1:0-12760 GCA_041623015.1 Thermoplasmatota archaeon
CGATACGTCTCTTGTGAATGCGGATTACTCCGCAGGAACTACCCATGAAGAAAACTCAGAGTGCAGTGCTCATCGCATTGCTCCTCAGCGCGCCAAGCCTCGCAGACGCCCCCGAAGGCGTGCAACCCGAAATGGTCTGGGGAACCACCACCATGAATGTGAAGGGCGTCATCGCCTTTGATTACAATCCGTGCACGCACCCCAACGTGGGCCCGCAATGTGGCGACGACCTTGCAAACCGGGGCAAATTGTACGTGGATACGACGAGCTGGAACTCGGAGGCCGGCACCAATACGGGGCGCAAGTTGACCGTTTGGACGGAGTTGGTCAGCGGCACGCAGCCCCCCGAATCAGGAGGGTTTGCAGTCCTAGTGTGCAGCGATTTGAATGACAACCACGCCTGCAACGGCGACCCAAACGACAAGGATGCAAGTGCATGGGGCTACTCCAATGACGGCCCCCTCCCTCCGGAAGCGTGCGTGAAGGATCACAAGGATTGCGGCGACCCTTGGGCTGCCGAAGTACAACTTTGCATTCCAGAGGACACCGATGGTGCCTTTGACGACGTGGCTATTTTCCTGGCTCTTTGGGTTGATGCCGAGTTAGAGAGCAATTTGGGCGCGGGGCTTAGCGAGGGCAATTACGCCGTTTATGTTGACCCAGGCGCCTTTGTTTCCTCCTGTTAGCGTTGCTCGAGAAAGCCATTCCTTGCCCTTTTTCCCTGGGCACGCGGCGTCCGATTGCCCGATTTGGGAATTATTATTGCTATTTTGAGCCATATCGGCCCAATATAATCAATCTTTCACAATATGACTAATTAAGTTGGGTAAAAATTACCCAATTGGGGAGGGAACGGGCGACACATACCATAAACCAACGGGTAAATCATGGACTGTGGGCCAACCCCACAGGATAAAACCATGAAAACAGCAATCATAACACTACTCTGCGCATCCTTATTGATCGCGCCCGCACTTGCCGACCCAGCAGGTGAAAAACAAACCATTCAGACCGTCGGCGATTTCACCATCAAAGGCTTGCTCGGTTTGGGCTTCAACCACTGCCTCCTTGAGGAGCTGAACTGCGAGTACCAATCCTCTGCACGATTTGATGTAAGCACCTGGAACTCCGAATCCGGCGTTGAAGACGGTCGCCACATCACCGTTTGGGCCAATTGGCGCGAAGGTGTCTTCGGGCCCTCCGCCGCAGGCGGATTCGAAATGATTGTGTGCTCCGACCGCGACGACAATGGCCTCTGCACCAATGCAGACAGCACGGACGACTTCGTCAGCACCTACTCCAACGACGCCATCACAACCGAATGCGAAATGGACGAGAAAGACTGCGGCGACAATACCGATGCCCAAGTGGAAACGTGCATTCGAGAAGATGTGGGCGGCGGCTACGACGACATCGTTGTATTCATTGGAAGCTGGGCAGATATTGGCCTAGATGACAACGTGGGCGCAGGCATCAGCGCCGGCACTTACGACGTGTACCTCGACAAGGGTGCCTTCGACGACAGTTGCTAAGCAGCCAATCACACATTGCAAACATTGACCCTCCGCCCCCTTTTCCCTCCCAAGAATTCCTCCACCCTTTGATAGGCCCCAAGCCGGAACCTTGACACCCCCCAGCGAGGATGCAGCGCTCGTGCCCATTGCCGTAGAGTTGTTTGAACCGGTGGATCTCCAAGATGCCCTCGTGATTGTTGCATTCCCCAGCATGGGCGCAGCGGCCCCCATCGCCGGCACCTACCTCCACTCGCACCTCAACTTGCCCCTCGTTGGACACGTCACCAGCCCAGACATCGCCGGCGTGGTTCACATCGAAAACGGCATCGCATGCAGCCCCCTCCGCATCCATGGCGGCGAAACCAAATGCAGCCTCGACGGCCCGTGCCCACGCATTTTCGTGCTCACCAGTGAAGTGCCGATTCCCGCCGAAATTTTAGACGAGGTCGCGGACGCCATCATTGCCTGGGCGGCCCCTGCCCGCATGGTGCTCTGCCTCGACGCAGTGGCGCGGGATGCAGCCGACGATGACACACCCGATGTGTACGCAGGCGGCGCCACGCTAGGCGCCCTGAAGGCACTGGAATCTGCCGGCGCCGAGACCCTCAAGAAGGGCATCATCGGGGGCCTACCAGCATTCCTGCTTTCCCAGGGCCGCACCACGCCATTCCACGTGGGCACCCTCATTGTGGAAGCGGCCGAAAGCCACCCCGATGGACGGGCCGCCGCCGCTCTCATCGAAACCCTTGATCGCATGATTCCCGAATTGGTCGTGGATGCCAAGCCATTGCTCGAAGACGCCATGCAACTAGAAGCGCAAGTGCGCCGCGCCATGGAAGACGCCGCAGCCCAACAGCCAAGGCGCAACCAAGGCACGTTCATCTAGAAACGGCGCACACGACAAGGCATATCTCTTAGGACGAATGGGTAAGGAGCATGCGTGCGCTTCTGCTCACCGCCCTCCTGGTCCTTCCGGCAATCGCCGGCTGCCTTTCGGATGGCGATTCCGACCTCCACTCTGCCACGGGCACTGACACCCCCGGTGAACTGTTTGACTTCCTGAACGCCACTATGCCCACGGGCCAAGGCGCACGGGATCTCATCGCGTCATACGTCATGACCCACCCATTCCGTCTTCATGGCCAGGCGACCCAGACATTCATGGACGCCGCTCGGGATGACCTTGAGGCCGAATTGAAGGGCTACGGCCAATACGTGGTTCGTCAAGAATACACCACGAGCAGCACGAGCCCAGTGACACCCGCAGATGGCGGCGTGAACATCCTTGCCATCCAAAACGGCACCACCAACCCCGAACAATGGGTCGTTCTTTCGGCTCACTACGACACGGTGGGCGCTGGCGGCCTCGGCCCAACGGTATACGGCGCATGGGACGACGGCTCCGGCACTGCCCTCCTGATGGAGATGGCCAAGACCATGGTGGACTGGAAACTGCCTTTCACGGTGGTCTTTGCGTTCTTTGATGGCGAAGAGAAGGGCCTCGTGGGAAGCCGCCACTTCATGTCTGTCTTTGACCCCAGCGAGCAAGACGAAGTGGACATCGTGGCCAACTTGAACACGGACCCCCCTGGACTCAACTGGCCCTGCGGACAGATGCCACTCGGCCACTTCCCTGTGAAGATCATCCACCAAATGCCTCTCGTCGAGGATGGCGCCCACCCCCGCTACAGTCTCTTGTTTGACGCAGTGGAGCACGGCCTCAACGCCTCCGGCGTCCCGATGGAAGTGCGCGACTACACCCCCGGCATCCCGATTGCATACGCCGCAGGCACTGGCGTGAGCGGTGGCAGTGACCACCAAAGCTTTGGCAACAAGGGCGTCGCCAACGTGTTCCTCGGCGGCACCCCCACGACCTTCGTGGGCGGCACCAGCAGCGACGACGCCGTGGCTGCTGCCTTGACGTACCCGCTCCACACGCCCCTGGACACCCTTGAAGCCATGGAAGCGCGCTGTGTGACCGGCAGCCTTGCTGGCGGCCTACAAACCATCGCCACGACCATGTCGCATGCGGTGATGTACCTCGCCAAGCACGAGATTCCCGAGCGCGGCGTCATCGAGTAAGCCAGCGATTTTGCTTGCTTTGTTTCCTTTTCCTTCCCCCTCCATTTTGACTGGCCGCAGGAGTGGCTTTGTTCTGGTTTCCAATTGCTTCAACCTGGTTGAAGAAAGAAGGAGAAGGCTGAGTCGGGCTGCGTGCTAGACGCACCCGTATTGGTTGCGTGCGATGGTGGCCGAGCCGCCTTGCCCGTTGAAGACGCGCTCCAATCCATCGATGTTCACGTTGCTGATGCACTTCTTGACATTGTAGTGGTTGCCAATGGGGAAGCGGTAGGTGCTGTCCATGATGTCACTGCGAGGCAAGTCGCCATGGATATGTTCGAGTCCCAAGCAATGACCAAATTCGTGCATGTTCAAATTGTACATGTCGTTGTATGAGAGGCTGAACAGGAACATCTTGGTGTTGCTGACGACGCAGTCTGGAACACCTACGATTCGAGCACCGTGAATGGCAGAGACGCCCAGGTACGCATTGGTCTCCTCCTCGGTGGTGACCAATATTTCAGGATCAGTGAGCACGGAAGTGGGAATCGTGTCGCGACCGACCACGTAGACGTTGAGCCGAAGGTTGTTGGAGAGCCAGGCTGAATCCGCCTGCCAGGCCGTCTCCCAGGCCGCAATGGATTCCTCAACAGCCGCAAGGTACGTGCTGGTGTAAGGGTTCAGTTCATTCACCCCATTTCCGCCCAGTAAAACGAGGCTGAAGACACTGCCTCGGTAGTTGACCAATTGGCCGTGGTCCGGGGGAATCACCAGGACGTCGATATCCGTCTTGTACCACTCAAACCAAACGGGCTGGGCATAGGTTGAGCTGGAGTGAGCAGCGTTGGCTGTGGGGGGAAGGACGAGCATCGCGAGGATGACAAGGGCAAACAAGGTGGTTTTTCGATTCATGATTCATCTCCGCCGCGCGAGGCGGCAATTGTCATGAGATCGGCGCTACCTAACCCCTATCCACCTTTCAGTACCCAAAATCCACCAAATCTTCACCGCAGACTCCCGGCGCGTGGTGGGGTGCCATAGCTAGGGCAGAACGCTTGGGCCCGGATGCCACCGGCAGCAACCAGCCCTATTGGTAGCATCCAGCTACTAATTGAGTAGCAAAATACAACTAAAGCAATCTAAAGGGAGAAGAGAATGGAAGAGGAAAACTGGAAAAACCAGGACTCAGGGATGCGCTTCAGGCTTCCACGAGGAGCTTCTGGGCCTCGGCAATCTTGTCGCCGATGACTTGACAGGTTTGCTCCATCTTGGCCTTCTCAACCTTGGTCAAGGGGTACTCGACGATGCGCACGAGACCGCCGCTACCGAGCACCGCAGGCACACCGGTTGCAACGTCGTCGTGGCCGTACTCGCCATCGAGGATGCAGCACGTGGGGATTTCTTCGTGGGTGTCCTCAACGAGGGCCTTGACCATGCGGCCGGTGCAAGCACCAGGGGCATAGGCAGTGGCACCGACGCGCTCAATGATGCTCATGGCGCGGCCGCGAGTCTTCTGCTCAAGGTCGCCCCAATCATCGTCGCCGAGCTCGGGGCTGCTCATGCTGGGCACAGGGAACATGGTCTCGCCGTGCTCGCCGAGGATCGTGGCGCGCAGGGTGCGGTCGCCGTGAATGTCGCGCACGATGTCCGTGAGGCGAGCGCTGTCGTGCAGACTGCTCATGCCAAGGACGCGCTCGCGGGGGAAGCCGAGTTCCTTCCAGGCGACGTACAAGAGGACATCGACGGGGTTGGTGACTAGGAGGAAGATGCAGTTGGGTGCAACTGTCTTCACTTCTTGGCAAATGCCCTTGATGATGCCGACGTTCTTCTGAAGCAGGTCCAGGCGCGTCATGCCGGGTTTGCGGGGCAAGCCAGCGCTGACCACCACAATGTCGGCGTCCTTGATGCTGCTGTAGTCGCCGCTTCCGTGCACGCGCGTGCGGCGGCCGAAAGCAACGCTGGCAGTGTTCAAGTCAAGCGCGCGGCCAACAGCCACAGGCTCCATGATGTCCACGACGGCAATCTCATCGATGCGGTCGGTGAGTGCAAGAGTGGCGAACATGGAGTTAGCGCCAATGGTGCCTGCGCCGACGAATCCTACCTTCATGACTTCGCGGACCCAGGGCCCCCTCAAAAGCCCGGCGGCCGTCGGGCGGCGGTTCCAGGCGCAACCGTCTTCATCTAACCCGAGTCTGGACGACAACCTTGCTGACCCTTGACATGGCCATCGTGCTGGGCCTCGTGCTCGTCTTGCTTGTGCTGTTCTTCCGAGAAATTCTGCCGATCCCAGTGACGGCACTCCTGGCGGCCATCGTCTTGATGGGCACCGGCATCCTCGACATCAAGGACGGTTTGTCTGGCTTCAGCAGCCCTGCAACCATCGCCGTCATGTCCATGTTTGTCTTATCTGCAGGCATTCAGCAAACCGGCGCGGTCAATATTCTCACAGAGAAGCTCTCCTTATGGAGTGGCAAGAGCCGATTCAAGCAAGTGGGCGCGATCTCCCTCGCCGCCGGCCCGCTTTCTGGCTTCATCAACAATACCCCGGTGGTGGCAGTGATGATTCCCGCAGTCTCGCAAATGGCCAGGACCGCCGGCCTCAGCCCCAGCAAACTCCTGATGCCGCTCAGCCACGTGGCGATGCTTGGCGGTTTGCTCACCATCATCGGCACCAGCACCAACTTGCTCGGAAACTCAGTGCTGACTCGGCTTGGCATTGAGCCCTTCGGGTTCTTCGAATTCTCCATCGTCGGCCTCATCGCCCTCGGTACCGGCGTGGTCTACCACTTGCTCATCGGTGGCCTCCTGCTTCCTGACCGTGGCTCTGGCGACCTCGTGGAACGCTTCGATATGAAGGGATTCCTTGCCGAATACGTGATCCCTGGAGAATCGGAGCTCACCGGCAAGAACCTGCGCGAAGCAGGCCTCACCTTCCAACAAGGCGTCCACGTGGTTCGAATCACGCGCGACGGGCAAACCGTCGACGCACCCCACGCATTCACCCGCATCTTTGACGGCGACGAATTGGTGCTTGAAGGCAGCCGAAAGCGCCTTGCCGAACTGCAAGAAAAGGGCCTGCAAGCCCTTCCCGAATTGCGCCACCCCTTGGCCGATGAGGACGTATTGCTTGGCGGTATTGCCACCGCAGAAGTGGTCATCACCACCGGTAGCCGATACGTTGGCCACACCGTCAAAGCGATCGACTTTAGGCGCCGGTACGACGCCCAAGTGCTGGCGGTACGCCACCATGGCCGCGTGGAAATTGGCCCCATTTCAGAATCTCGCCTGAGCCCCGGTGACGTCTTGCTTGTGCAAGCGACGCCCCGGGCCTTGGATCGCATGCGCGAAAAGCCGGATCTTTACGTGACCCGGGAGCGCGAAAAGGAAAGCTACCGGCCCGAGAAAATGCCCCACGCCTTGCTGATTGTGCTTGGCGTCGTATTGGTGGCTGCGCTTGGTTGGATGGACATCGCCGTGGCTGCCCTCACCGGCGCCGCCCTCATGGTGATTCTCGGCGTTCTTCGCATTGAAGAATTCCTAGGCAACATCCAATGGGACATTGTCTTGATGCTAGCAGGCATAATTCCCCTTGGTGTTGCGCTTGAAAAAACGGGCGCCGCGGCCCTCCTTGCAGACGCCGTCGTGGGCCTCGGGGCCTACATGCCCGGTTGGTGGTTCCTGGTGTTCCTGTTTTTGGCCACGAGCCTGATTACGGAGATGGTAAGCAACAACGCCAGTGTGGTCCTACTGATTCCAGTGGCCACCGCCGCCGCCATCAGCCTCGGCATGGATCCGCGCCCCGTGGGCCTCACGGTGATGTTGGCCGCAAGCACCAGCATGCTCACCCCCATTGGTTACCAGACGAACACGATGATTTACGCCCCCGGCAACTACCAATTCCGGGATTACCTGCGCGTGGGCGGGCCGTTGAATCTCATCTTGGCTTTCGTGATTCCCGCCGCCATCGCCTGGCAGTTCCCTCTGTAAGCAAGCGTCTGCGGGAACTCGAACCCTATCCTCAGCCTGAATCAGTACAGCGCAGGCTCCGAAGCGCCATTGGCGTCTAAGTGCTCAATGCGGCGACGCATCCCCACCGCTACCGTGACCACCATGATCACCGCTGCGAGGAGGCCAATCAGTTCTTGGGTGCTCACGAGGAAGTTGTAGACCGAGTGCAAAATGACGGCGATGAGGTAGTACGGAAACAAGGAACCCCAGGCCCGTCCGCGAAGCACCGCCAATGCGTACCCGAAGCCCAGGAGCGCACTGGCGCCGCTGTGCAAGAGCATGGAGCTGAAAATGCGCACAATGATGGTCACTAGTGCGTCTTGGAATCCACCATCAATGAGCGCCGTGACGCCATACACCAAGTTCTCGGTGGCAGCAAATCCAAGCCCCAGCCCGGCGCCGTAAATGATGCCATCCTCTGGCTCCTTAATTCTGCGGCGAAGGCCCCCAAGTCCCAATCCTTTGGCAAACTCTTCCACGAGGGGCGCAAACACAATGGCAGCCACCAACGCATCGGACAAGGGAATCGGACCGCCGGCTTGATCGTAGCCAAAATCGAAGAGAAAATGCAACAGGACAGCCACGCCCACGCCGACGCTGCCCCCATACACGAACGCCCCCATCACGGGGCCTACAGGCTCTCGATCAAACCTTTCTCGACTGCGCAACCAAAGCAAATACAGCAGCGGCGGCACCATGGACAAGGCCACCAATGCCGCAAAGAACAGTCCCGATTGCACGACCCTGAATTCCCCTGCCTCCTTTTGGCCATGCCGACAACCCCAAGCGGGGCCCCGGATTCGCCTCCTTGTGCCCTGGCTTGTGCTGGACACTGCATTGCTCTTGGCGGGCCGTGAGCCGCCGCGCACCCATCGCTGGGCCACCACGCCAGAAGCAGCGGCAGAAGTCTCTCCTGGCGGTCGCGATGCCCGCCGGTTCGAAGATTGGCAGAGCCTTGGGTTGCAAATTCGCGAGTCGACCGTGGAGCGACGACGCACAGTAGAAGCCACCGCGAGCCAAGCAGGCAATTTGAGCCGCCTCAGCAGCGCCGACGTGAGCCTTCTCGCCCTGGCCCTAGATTTGGATGCGACCTTGGTGACGGATGATTACACCATCCTCGATGTGGCCAAGCGCATGAGCATCACCACACAAACAGTCCAGCAGGAGGGCGTCAAGGGCACCCTTGATTGGCGACCCCGTTGCTCTGGCTGTGGCCGGTGGTTTGACCAGCCTCCACCCAGAAATGAATGCCCGGTCTGTGGCAGCGCTGTTCGCGCCAAGCCTTCTAGTTAGCCCTCGCGGTCGATTGTGATGCGACGACTCCATCGCACGTAGAGCCAACTGGCCACCAGAAGCAGCGCACCGACTCCGGCAAATGCCGCCACGCGCCAAATGGCATCGACGCCCGCAAGGTCACGAGCCACAATGCGAAGCAAGGCGAGGGCAAACGCGGCCAGCCCCGCCACGCGAAGATCGCCTCGGCGCAGTGCAAAGCCCATTCCCACGAGGGCGATGGCGATGATGCCCCACAGCAAACTGACAATGGGCCCGGTGGCAAGCACACTGACCAAAATCAGGGCCAAGCCAGTGGCAGCTGCGAAATGGACGCGGGCAAGGATGGCATCCTCGCCTTTGAGCTTCCAGTCCACGGCCCAGACGGCACCCGCCGCACCAATTGCCCCGAGGAAAATGACCACGTGCATTTCCCAGCCCTCCATGCGATCCAAGATGCGCCAGGATGAATGGGAGAGAAGCCGCATGAGCAGAAGCCCCAGGAGGACACTGGCAGAAATGATGGTGGCAAGTCGCCGGGTGACGCTTCGAATGGCAGCCACGGCAAACAGCTCTGCAATCCAGACAACTGCCACCGCAGTCTGCCATTGCAAGAACGGCGCAAATCCAATGAGCCCAGCAATGGCCAGACCGCCCCACGTCCATCGAACGACGCGATCAGAGCCCGGCAAAAATGCCAGTGCGCCCGCTGCAATGCCCATGCCGAGTGTCCACCAGGCGGCGCCTTCGATGTTCCATTGATCTAATGCCCAGACACCAATACTCCAGGTAGCAATCCAGACGGTCGCTTGGCTGGCAATGGCGGCCATGGCCTGCACATCGCTCTTGTGGCGCACCCGAAGCCCAACAGCAGTGAAGCCCAAGAGCAAAGTCAAAGCAGCCGCCAAAATCGCCCACGGTGCAACGTTGGATGCTGCGTGCGCTGCCAGCGTCAGGAAGGGACCAAGCGCTGCGAGCCCAGTGGGGGCGGGCCAGCGCCGCCATGTGGCCGCCACGAGCAATACGAAGCTCATCAGCACCGCCAAGGCAAGGCTGAACATGGTCAAGTCAAGGGCCAGTATCGGAATCAGGGAACCAAGCACCGCGGCGATGACCGCCTGCGCCTGGGCACGACGCGCCACCGCATCGATGAGGGCGCCAACTGCAATGATGACGAGGAGCACGGAATTCGTGACGAGGCCAATTCCAAGGGCTTCCTGGTACTTTGGAAAATGATACGCCGCAAACGCAGCAAAGGCGGTGATGGCGACACCTCCGCCGGCCAACACATGGGCAAATTCCCCGAGACGCTTGGAGCGATCCAGGTAGATGCCAAATCCCCAAACCGCCAGACCCAGGACGGCGCCGAGAAGAATTTGTGCCGTGGGACCAATCCAGCCGTTGTTGATGGCCAATCGCAAGAACAAGCCCGCAGCAAACACGAACAACACAATGCCCGCCACCGCAAGCCATCGGCTGCCAATTCGCGTCTCAAGGCTTGGAGCGCCGGCCGGTTTGGAGGGCGCTTGGGTCGCGGTGGTTGCCTGAGCCGGCGGCGGCCCCTCAGAGACATGCGGACGAAGGGAACCGGGCGCACTGGGCGCTTGAGTTGGCCATGGCTGTACGGGACCCTCCACGGCGGTTCGAAGTCGCTCAACCTCCTTTTCGAGCAGCTCCAATCGCATCCGGGTCTCGGCGTCCACGATGCTTGATTCACTTCTGAATGTAAAGAGCCACACCCAATTGATAGGCACCAGCCGACTGGGGAGTTATCCGGGTGTCGTCAAGCGACGATGGGAGAAGTGGCGTGCGCCCCGCCTCGACTCGCCAAGGATTGCAGGCGCCATTTATCGCCCTCAATTCGATGCAGCGTCGTGTCCGCTCCCGTTGTCCACTTTGAGATTCAAGCCTCCGACCCGGACCGTGCCCGGTCCTTCTACAAGGATGTCTTTGGCTGGTCAGACAACCACATGGACGACATGGACGACGACTACTGGCTTCTAACCCCCACCGGAGAAGACCCTGCGGCAGTGGCAGAAACCGGGCCAAGTCTTGGCATCGGTGGCGGCATGCTCGTCAGACCGGGCGCGCCCCCCGAAGATGGCGCCGCTGTGAATGCCTATGTCTGCGTCTTACAAGTGGACGACATCGATGCGATTCAAGCCGCCATTCCAGAACACGGCGGAAAAATCACCGTTCCCCCAATGGATATTCCAGGCATCGGCCGCGCCCTGTATGCTAAGGACACCGAAGGCAACTTGTTTGGCGTGATTCAACCCGTTCCCATGTGAATGGGCTCCACAACGCCGGGCCCATCGAAGCTCCAGAAAGACAGCAGCGTTTCCGTGGCACCCACGCCGGGGATGCTGCGGATCCGTTCAATGATGATGCGACCCACCGCATCCATGTCCGGCGCCATCACTTCCACCAAAAAATCATGGGGGCCGGTGATGATGTGGACCCGTTCGACTCCGGGAATGGTTGCGATGCTCTTGGCGACGGCTCGTTGGTCTTGGTGCTCGGCGCGCCACCCCACCATCAAAAAGCCGCGCAACGGATGACCAAGTGCCGCAGGGTCGAGTCGAATGGTGGCGCCGAGAATGACTCCTTGATCTTGCAGTCGCTTGATGCGTTCATGGGCGGTGGCTCGGCTGGTTCCCACGCGGCGCGCCAATTCTGCCACAGGCAACCGGGCATCATCACGCAATGCCACCAATAACGCCCTGTCAAGCTCATCCATGTCATACTTGACACATTGTCAAGATTTAGCCTCCGCGCCCCGGACTTATTGCGCTAACCGCCGGCAACTGTCTCCCAACTGTCATCTTCAAGGCGCCAATGTAAGCCCATGGAAACACCCCGGACCCCACACATTGTCGAGCACACTTTCGGCGCCGTCAACCCTCCTGTGGTCCGCAGCAGCACCTTCACGTTCCCCAACGCCGCAGAAGGCGCCGCACGCTTCCAAGGAGGCCCCGGCTTGCTCTACAGCCGCCTCCAAAACCCCACAGTGGACGCCCTCGAGCAACACCTCGCTACCCTCGAAGGCGCAGAAGGTGCAGTGTGCACCTCCAGTGGCATGGGCGCCATTCACATCGCCCTCATGAGCCTCCTGCGCCCCGGCGCCAAGCTCGTCACCGATGCCTGCGTGTACGGCTGCACAGACAGCCTCATGCGCCGACTGGAAGGCTGGGGCGTCGAACGCAAGAGCGTCGAAACCCACAACCCAGAAGCCCTGCGCGCCGCCATTGGCGATCAAGTGGATGTGGTGTTCTTGGAAACCCCGATGAACCCCACCACGCGCATCGTGGACATTGAACAAGCCGCCGCTTGGACCCACGCCGCCGGCGGCATTCTCGTGGTCGACAACACCTTCGCCACCCCCCTGGCCCAGCGCCCGATTTCCCTTGGCGCCGACATGATCGTCCACAGCCTCACCAAGGCAATCAACGGCCACAGTGACCTCATCGCCGGCGCCGTCATTGGCCCCGCATCTTTGCTTGAAGGCGTGCGCGGCTGGCTCAAGGACGCCGGCCCCGTCATGGACTCCGAAGCTGCATTCCTCTGCCTGCGTGGTGCTCGCACCCTTGGTGTTCGCCTCAAGCACATGAACGAGAGTGCTTTGCGCCTCGCCACCCACATGCAAAGCCTCGGTATCCCCACCCGGCACCCCTTGTTGGCCGACCACCCAGACCACGCCATCGCCCTCAAGCAAATGCCCAACGGCGGCCACGTCATGACCCTCGACGTGGGCACCATGGAAGCGGCCCATCGATTCATCGACAGCCTCGAAGTGTTCCAACGCGCCGTGAGCCTTGGCGGCTACGAGAGCCTTGCCAGCCACCCCGCCAGCACAACCCACGCCTGCATTCCCGAAGAAGACCGCGCCCGCGCCGGCATTACCC
>JBFJXT010000035.1:0-12413 GCA_041623015.1 Thermoplasmatota archaeon
GCCAACGGAGAAGAGCCCCTGGAATTGCTCGGCGTCGACTGGCGCTTCGAGTCCAGCCTCGACGGCCACGTGCGCATCCCAGCCCCGCAGCAAATGACGCTGCCAGATCACCAAATGATCCCCGAGATGACGGTCGTTGGCCACAACACCGCCACCGTCCGCGAGTCCCTGCTTGGCAAGGTCTACGCCCTTGGAGAACAATGGGTCAAGGCTGCCGAGGAACACTACAACCCCGGCATCATCGGACCGTTCTGCCTGCAAACCTGCGTGGACAAGGACATGAACTTCCACATCTACGACGTCGCCCCCCGCATCGGTGGTGGCACCAACGTCCACGTGGGCATGGGCCACCCCTACGGCAACGCCCTCTGGCGCACGCAAATGAGCACCGGCCGTCGTGTCGCCCGTGAAGTCAAATTGGCAGGCGAGCAAGGGTTGTTGGCTGATATTGTGACCTAGCGTCTCGATTCAATCCCTCAATGGGCCCCACGAGGAGGTTCCATTGGCGACTTTGAAATCCACCGGAGCCGTCATTTCTTTGTGGAGCGACGAAGAAAATGCCCCGAATGCGGCGGGCAGGGGCTGTACCAGAGTACGTCCGGAGCCAATGGAGGCTACGGCCCCATGCTGCTTCCTAAGGTTGGTAGCTTCTTTCACCAACCCCAGATGCAAGTCATCGTGTGCGGCAAGTGCGGCCACATTCGGCTTTTCGCAAGCGAAAATGACCTTGAGCTGCTGGTGAAGAGCCGCCACTGGACGCTGATGCGCTAGCGGTTCAAACAGGAGAATGTTTCCGACACCCTCGCCTTTTCTCTTTCGTTGCCCAAAACCGTGAGTACGAGCGATGAAGCCACCACCCCAAATGGCCCTCCACCCACCTCATTTGTGCTTCGTAAGCCGGTAAGAAGTAGCGCTAGAAGTTCGCCAATACGTCAAACAAATCGTGCCGGTTGGGAGTGCCGCCGATTTCCTTCAACCGGGCCCCGAGCACGGGAAACAGCTTGTCGGATGCGTCGTTGGCGTGCGCGGCGGATTCCCAGAGCACCAAGGAACAGTACTCATTCAATTCCTGGCTGTGAAAAAATGTACCTTGAACGAAACCAGGGAGCTTTTTGAGTGAATCACTAAACTCATGCTTGATGGCATCCAGGTGTTTGTCTTCGATGCCGTTGGTGCCGAATGAAAGAAGTTTTGCAACAGTCATTTGCCCAAGAGAACCCACCATTGTATGAATGAGTTACGGCAAAGAATCAGGAATTCTGCGAACTTGCTCCACAGGCAGTGGACGAAGTTGATCTATGAAATGGCCAGGACAATCCCGCGCGGTGGGGGACGGGCGGCGCGCCATTGATGCGTGACTGCTTTCAAGCCTCCAGTCCATCAAAGCCGCATGCAAGTGAGTGTCTCCACGGACATTATGGCCCCTCGAGAGGATGTGTGGAAGGTCATCACGGACATCGAGAACTCCGAAGCAACCATCTCTGGAATCGATGCCATTGAGGTCATTGAGCAAGCAACGGGGCCCTCCATCGTGGGCTTAAAGTGGCGTGAGACGCGCACCATGTTTGGCAAGCCCGCCACGGAAGTAATGTGGATTACCGAGGCCGTTGAACCCGCGCATTATGATACCCGCGCCGAAAGCCATGGCGCCGTGTATACCACCCGAATGGCACTAGACGCCATTGAAGGCGGCACTCGCCTCACCATGTCTTTCAAGGGCGACGCGCAAACCACCGGCGCAAAAATCATGTGGGCATTGACTGGCTGGATGGCGAAGGGCGCCATGCGCAAAACGTGCAAGAAAGACTTGGACGACATCAAGGCCGCCGTTGAAGCATAAGCCGCCTACGCGTCGCGTCGACCCGCTGTCAAGTGCTTGGCAACCGCGGCAAAGGCATCTGGGTCAAGTGACGAGGTCTTTTGTTCGGCCCAGCCGGCGTCTGCAAGCAACTTGGACAAGGCGGCACCGTCGCATCGAAGGGATTGTGCAAGAGACCCAAAGGCGTGGCGGGCTTTGCGATCCCAGGCAGCCCACGCAGCATCCAGCACTGCATCCAACATGGCTGCATCCACGACGGGTGCATCGGCCCGAGCGCGAAGGCGAATGATGCCACTGGTGACGCCAGGCGGTGGATTGAAGGCGCGGCGAGGTACATATCCAAGATCTTCCACGGCAGCATGCAGGCAGACGCGCACGGTCAATTTGCCATAGTGGGGCGTGCCCGGTTTTGCTGAGAGCCGATCGGCAAGTTCCCGCGGCACCACGTACACGGCCCGGGGAATGCCAGCGGCGGCCAGTCGCTCAATGAGTGGGGCTGCAATGTTGAAGGGCGGATTGGCCACAACGGCCGTCAGCGATGCGGGCAATGGCCACTTCAGCAAATCGCCGGCGATGACTGTGACACCTGGCAACTGGCTGTGCTTGAGCGTCGCCACCATGACCGGGTCAACGTCCACGGCAAACACCGCACCATCCGGCGCCACGGCGTCTGCAATTGGCCGCGTGAGGGCGCCTGCTCCCGCTCCGGCATCGAGGACGTGGTCTCCGGGTTCGAGGTTGGCTGCCTTGATGACGCGAGCGATGACGCGATCATCAGTAAGCAAGTGCTGGCCTAGGTCCCTCGGTGCCACAGCGGCGGGAGTTCCCGGTTGAACTTCAACGCGCGCTTCGTCCGTGGCCTAAGTCGCGGGCACCAAACGGCCCTGAGGATATGTTCAGCGCGCTCCTTCAAAGCCGGCAGACAACCATGAAATCACGCGATAGCCACCTACGCCGAGCATGGCACTCCATAGCGGCAGGGAAGCAGCAACGCCACCAACTCCGTGTGCCATGATGGTTGCGGAAAGGATGACCACTGCGAGTGCCCGTGCACTTTGCACCCGACGCGCACCCAAGGGTTGCCCGGTCCGATCGCCGACCGAATCCACGTGTCGGGACGCAAGGATGAGTGGAACCATCAATGCCGCCGCGAGCCCGAGTAAAATCCAGAGTTCGATGCTTAGACCCTTGTCACCGGCCAGGCTTGGAACTCCTGCAATCCATAGGGTCCCTCCCATCGCAACGACGACGGCAATCCATTGCTTTTGGTTTCGGGGCGAAAGCAGCGCATCCAGACCCAATGCAACCGCCATAGCCAGGCCTGCCGCCCAGAGCCCTTGATTCACTAAGATCAGCGCCACGACGACGGCAATTGCAGAGTCGAGCATAGTGGCCGCGGGGCCCGTTGAGCGGTTCACGAATCGAAGCGCCAGCAGCGCGCTGAAGCCATAGAGGGCGCTGGCGGAATCGCTTGCAAGCACATGAGCAAATGCAAACACGGGCGCAAGGAAGGCACCCCATGGCGCGTCTGGATCAAGTTCGCGGGAAATGGCCCACGCCAAGAACACGGCGGCCCCCGCTACAATTCCATGCTTGGCTCCGTCCAAGGTGGAGGCACCGTTAGCCACTCGCACAATCGCCGCGACGGCCATCACCGCCAGGGTTTCAATCGCGATGACTTGGTTCGTGCGGACCCGTAGATCAACGGGGCGCCCAATGGATGAGATGGAAATCCGTCGCGCCATGGAACCGGTTACTCCACCGGGTTTCCGGTTGAAAGCTGCTGCTCTGGCGTTGCTTGTCTGCGCATCGGCTTAGGCGGTGGCGAGGTCTTTCAAAAGGTCGCGCACCGCTTTCTTGAACACCGGCTTAAGCAGGGGTGCAAAGGGACGGAAGGCACCTCGCCCCTGGAACCAGTAATCCATGTGCACGTGATCATCTTGCACGGTGAACGTGGCGGTGATGTCCACGGGTGCTGGAAAATGCGTGAACTTCAGGCCGAGGCGGCGGGTCTTTGGTTCCCATTCGGTGACCAATTCGCGGACATACTTGCTGCCGGCAAGGTCGCATTGGCGCTCCATGCCCACACCTTCGGATTCCTTGCCCAGCAAGCGACTGGCGCGGATGCCGGAATTCCAATCGGCAATGTTGCCAAAGTCTGCCAAGCGCATCCATGTGGCGGAGGCGTCGGCGATGGGCTGCGTGAGTTCGAAGCGCACACATTGACTATCTTCCGGAGTGCTTAGGGTTGGCGACCTGAGCGTGTGCGCCATGATTTTCAAGCCGCCTCCCTGAATCGACGCCGAGGCATGGATTATTGGCCATCACATTCAAGCAAGGAACGCCCCATCGAGAGGCATGAAGGTCACAGTCGAGGCCGACACAACCGCCTCCCCGGATCAATGCTGGAAAGCAGCGACCACGCCGGAAGCGATTATGCAATGGAACACGGCGAGTCCCGGTTGGGTGTGCCCCAGTGCCAACGTGGACCCTCGAGTCGGTGGCCGCCTGGAGAGCCGAATGGAGGCACGAGACGGCTCCATGGGATTCGATTTTGGAGCCACATTCACAGATGTGGACGCGCCGAATCGATTGGCATACACCTTGGATGACAATCGGAAGGTGGAGCTGCTCATCACAAAAACGCAAGGCGGCACCCACATCGCGCAGACGTTTGATGCGGAATTAGAAAACGACGTGGAGATGCAGCGATCCGGTTGGCAGAGCATCCTAGACAGCTTCGTCCGGTACGCGGAGGCGTCTTGAATGGCGCACAAAATCTTTGAAATGCCCTTTTCCGACGTGTACCCTTTGTACGTGGAAAAAGTGGAGAAAAAGGATCGCACCAAGGCGCAATTGGACGAAATCATTGAGTGGCTAACGGGATACGATGCCAAGGGGCTGAAGCAGTGTCTTGCCGACGAGCGGACGTTCGAGGAGTTCTTTGCCAAGGCCCCCGCCATGAACCCGCATACGGACCTCATCAAGGGGGTCGTGTGTGGCGTGCGCGTGGAGGACATCGAGAATCCGTTGTTGCAGCAAATTCGTTGGTTGGACAAGCTGATTGATGAGTTGGCGCGAGGCAAGAAATTCGAGAACATCCTCCGGACGCCCAAATGAAAAGGGGCGCTATGGCAGCAAAGTGGAGGAGGCACCCAGCTGCATGAAGGCACGATTTGACGTCCCGCCCACCAACTGGGATGAGGTTCACGCAGGATACGGACCTGAGACGGCGGCGCGCACCAAGTGGCTCCAAAACATTGTGGCAAAGGCGCTTCCTCAGTGTACCGAGTCCGTGCAGGGGGCCAAGATGATGGGATACTCGCAGTATTGGCTAGACAATCGGCAAGAAGTTTTGGCGATGATTAGCCCCGAGGACAACATGGTGAAGCTCTATGTTCACCACATCAAGAAAGACAGAACGGGCGCCTTGAAATTGGAGGGCGCCGGCAAGAACACGAGGCACGTGAAACTCTGGCTGGACCAGGAGTATGATGCCGATGCCATCCGTGGCCTACTTGAGCAAGTGTTTGCGGCGCGAGCAGCCGTCTCACAGCCGAGCCCATAAGCCTGGACTCGCAGCGAGGCGCCTTTGCGATTGCCCCAGGTTTCTTGAGTCAGCTTTGCCATTGGCGACGTGTGCCCGTGCATGCTTCGCTTCGCCACGCCGAGTCCAAGGCAGGCGAATGGTTCGAGGCAATTATCGGGAGTGGCTTCGTGCGCCCAGGCATCCTTGAATCGGAGCTGAATCAAGCGGCCTTGGCGTTGGCACCTCAATTTGGCTTCGAGAACCACTGGCACAAGCGCATCGTTCGCGCAGGCCAAAACACGCTGGCACCTTACGCCGAAAATCCTCCAGACTTAGCCATCGAGGAAGATGACCTTGTGTTCTTTGACTTCGGCCCTGTTCTGGAAGCATGGGAAGCGGATCTTGGACGCACCTATGTGCTCGGAAACGACCCGCAAAAGCACCGCATCACGGCAGACATTGAGGCCTGCTGGCACGAGGCAGCAACCCACTTTCACCAATCGCCGGAGATCACCGGCGCTGAGCTGTTTGCCTTCGTCCTGGAGTGGGCAGCTGCCCGTGGCTGGGAACACCAACTCACCCACGCGGGCCACCTCATCGGGAAATTCCCGCACCAGCACCTTCGCGGGGAAGACAAGCGCAATTACATCCATCCCGAAAACCACGAATCGATGCGCAAGCCGGATGCGGATGGCAACCCCCGCGACTGGATTCTCGAGTTGCACTTTGTCGACCGAGAATGTGGCTTTGGGGCCTTCTTTGAGCAGCTCTTGCAACAAGGCAACCTGAGCTAAGCCTGCATGAACATCGCATGTGCCCAAGGCCTGACTCATGCAGTTGCGGCAACGACACCCGACGGGTTTGCCTTAGCCAGCGCCATGGGTGCTGACGCCGACGTCGAGGTGCAGCAGTTCAAATGGTTCCCCTGAGGATTTGCTTCGATCGGTTTAGTTGGCGCGGGATGAAGTTTCCTCATCCGCGGGCTTGACGCCTGCAATGATGTAGATCGGGCCTTTCGGGTAGCCGCCGTGTTCGTGCGCGTCCTCACCCACCATTTCGGCAAGAATTTCCGGCGCAAGGTTCGACATATTGGCCCCAGATTCAATCACAGATACGTGCGTGAACCCAGCGTCCTCAATCAGCCGTTTCCACTCGGATGGACTTCGCATGCCATTGGCGATGGCCTCCTCGTCTAGTGCATCGGTTTCTGCAATGGCCAAACGGCCACCGGAGCAAAGCACATTGAAGGCGGCTTGCAGCCACGAGGGGTCCACGTGATGGCCGCCCATGCGACAGATCACCGCATCCCACGGGCCCGTAGGTGGCAAAAGCATGTCCCCCTCAACAAAACATGGGCCAGAGAAGCGCCCCTTGGCTATGGCAATCATGGCCGGACTTGCATCCAGCCCCGTCGCTTTGGCGCCCGCCGCGTATGCTGCTGCCGCAGTGTGCCCGGGCCCACAGGCAACATCGAGCACACGCATCCCAGGTTGAATCTGAATCGCCGCCAGCATGGCATTCGTTGCCTTGGAAAGCTCGGGCTCCATGGCATCAATCATGGCGTTGTAGTCGTGGGCGTGATCGTCCCAGTCGCCGTGGTTGTGGCTGTGGCCGTGATGATGGGCGCTCATGGACTTGGTCACCGATGCGGCAGCCGTGGAAATTCCTTGCCGGCCCCTCGCCACGGGCTGGCGCAGGGCTTTGCAAGCCTTTTCCCGAACCCATTTGCTCAACTTAGATGAGGGCCGAGCATTGAAGCCAGTTTCCAAGTCAAACCGCGTTCAAGCCTTGGCTGATGCCGAATCGGTCGCGGCGGCGTTGTTTGAGGAAATCACTCGAAGGGGCTTGGTTCGCCCCGGAATGAGCGAGAGGGCCCTGAACGAGGAAGTGTTTCGGCTGGCGCGGGAGGATTTTGGCATCGAGCGTCATTGGCACAAGCGGATTGTTCGCTCGGGACCCAACACGCTTTGCCCCTATGCTGAGAATCCCCCGAACCGCGTCATCTTGGAGGACGACATTGTGTTCTTTGATTTTGGACCGGTACTTGGCGAATGGGAGGCAGATGTTGGCAGGCCCCATGTGCTAGGCTCGGACCCAGAAAAATTGCGCATCGCCGCCGACGTGGAGGCCTGTTGGGCCCTTGGAAAGGCACACTTCGACGCCAACTCCGGCATCACCGGCGCCCAGCTTTACGCGTACATTTGCCAACTTGCCCAAGACCGAGGATGGTCCTATGGCCAAGAGCACTGCGGCCACCTCATTGGAGAGTTCCCCCACGAACGCATCCAAGGCGAAAGCGTCCAGAATTACATTCACCCGGACAACCATCAGGCGATGCGGGAACCGGATCAACACGGAGGACCCCGGGACTGGATTTTGGAGATTCACTTCGTGGACCAAGCAAAGGGCATTGGAGCATTTTTTGAGCAATGGCTCACCCGGCCGGACTCGGATACGACAACGCCATCCTGAAGAGCCAGCGCGACTCCTCCAGTGCGTCATGGAACTGGTTCTTGCTCCCGACGGTCACCCTCGATGCCCCTGGGCCATGGCGGCGCCAGACTTCTTGCACTACCATGACACCGAGTGGGGCTTTCCCATCGATGACGATCAGCGCCTTTTCGAGAAATTGAGCTTGGAGGCGTTTCAATCGGGCCTGAGCTGGCGCACCATTTTGACAAAACGTGAGAACTTCCGCGAGGCATTCCAGGGGTTTGATTTTCACGCCGTTGCCAAGTTCACCGATGGCGACGTGGAGCGATTGCTTGGCAACGCGGGCATTGTTCGCCACCGAGGCAAAATTGAGGCCGCCATCAACAACGCCAAACAAGCGGTTCAACTTACTAGCGAGCAATCTCTAGCAAAATTCGCCTGGGACTTTGAGCCCACCCGCAGAGCGCCAGGTGACCAAGTTGCGTCCACGTCTGCGGAATCCATTGCCATGGCCAAGGATCTGAAGCGGCGCGGCTGGAAGTTCGTCGGCCCCACGACGGTGTACGCATTCATGCAAGCCATGGGCCTCGTCAACGACCACGCGGAAGGATGCATCATTCGAGAACGCGCAGAGCAAGCCCGAGCCCAATTCACCCCGCCCACCTTGTAGCGCACGAACCAAGAGGGTTGTAAACATCCGATTCCCTCGAGCGCTGTGGCCTTCCAGTACTACGTGGCATCCAGCCTTGACGGGTTCATTGCGACCCCTGACGACGACGTGTCTTGGTTGGATGCTTTGCCACAGCCGGACCCTGAGACCTACACCGAATTCATGGAGGGCGTTGGCGCCATTGTCATGGGTGCAGCCACGTATCAATTCATCCTCAAGCACATGGACGGCGGCAACCCGTGGCCCTATGCGGTGCCTTGCTGGGTGTTTACCCACCAGAGCCTCGAGCCAGTTCACCCATCCATCCGAATGGCATCGGGGCCCATCTTGGACCACGCTGATCACATTCGAGAAGCCGCCGGGGACAAGCACACATGGATTGTTGGCGGAGGCGATCTCGTGGGGCAATTTTTGGATGCGAGATTGCTTGACGAATTGATTGTCAGTGTCGCGTCCTGCACCCTTGGTGGGGGCAAGCCGTTGTTGCCCCGTAGAGCGGACTTGATCCGAGAATCTGCGCGCGAGCTTGGAGCCGGATTCGTGGAGCTACGGTATCGAATCGCCTAGCAACAGGTGGGCCCGGCGAAACAACTTGGCGCCAATCAGGCTCAATCAAGGATGAGAGGAAGAGGGAAGGAAGAAGCGGAGTGCTGGAACTACCTGCGGGAAGTCATTACGACGATGACAACCACGAGCAGGATGCCGACACCGGCGAACACCCAGAGAACTGGCGACTTGAAGGCACCCGTTGGAATGAGGGATCCGGTGTCCTTGTCGCCGTCCTTGTCGGTGATTGGCTCAATGAAAGCCAAGGTGTAGGTGGCGTTGTCTCCGTTGGCGTTGCTCACCACGACGTCGAGGCCCGTGGTGTTGAGCATCGGCTGGAAGGTCCAGGCGAAGGTCTCGTTGGTGTACTGAGGCACTTCTACGTCCATGGTTTGGTTGTAGCCGACAAATTCCACGGTGAGGTTGGCCAAGGGGCCGTTGTTGTGAATTTGGAAGGACAGGGTCACGTTCTCAGGTCCGCCTGCCGTGAGGGGCAGGGAGTCAGTGAAGTTCGTGGTGACGTTGCCAGTGGTCCAGTTGCCGCCGAGGCCCGTAATGGTGAGGGGGACAGCGTAGATGGGGTCAAATCCGTGGCCACCAAGCAGCCAGGAGAGGCTCGTGGTCTGTCCACCAAAGCCGACGACAATGCTGTATTCTCGACCTTCGAGGGCTGTGAGGTTCACCGGTGCATCCAGCAGGGCCACACCGTTTTCGTCGGTGGTGACGTTGCGAGCCTCGCCGCCATTGTCGCTGACGGTGAGGTTCATGCCGGGCTCGTGGCTGACAACGCGGTAGTTGAACGTCAAGTTGGTTGGGGTCTCGCTGAACCAGGGGTTGGTACCTTCGAAGGTGCGAACGAGGCCGCCAAGTTCGTAGGTGCCATTGAGGGCCTCAGCGGTGAAGTTGAGTTCGCCGGCGGCCACGGGCATGTAGAACGGCCGGGCGTCGCCGCCTGCCACATCGGAATCTTGTTGTGTTCCGGCTCCAAGCGATTGGGTGCTTGATTCAGTTCGACTGGTGGAGGCGCGAAGGTTGACCAATCGGTCGCCAGCGTAGACGCCGACATCCTTCATGGGCACGGACACAGTCAGGACGGTGCCGTTACGCATCCAGGTGGCGTTGGTGCCCGTGGTGGGCGTGGTGCCTTGTGCTTCCAGGTTAACGGTGTTTCGCGTGAGGTTTGCTCCGTCGCTGAAGGGAGTGCTTTCCACGTCAAATTCGATGGCGGTCAAGACCGAATCGTCTTGCTGCGCAGCGGTTTGGAGGGAGATGTTTAGAAGCTCGCCATCAACAGTAAACCATGCTGCAAGGATGTCCACTTGGTCGGCAGCGGCTGGATTGGCGGAGTAAACGCCATCGAGGCAGGATGGAGGTACACAATCGATGACCTGCGCAGAATCTCCAGCGGGGTCCGTAAGTTCAGGATTGATGGCGGTCCCGGCCCCAACGAGGGGCACCATGAGACTGAGGATCAATGCGGCAGCTTGCCACTTCATGAGCAGCCCACTTTGAGGTCATAAATAGCATCTCCTTCGATTGAACAGGGCCCTTCGAGCAAGGGATACGTGCCGGCCGGAGCCGGATTTTGGTGATTTTCCCTGTTTCGATGGTTTGATTTTTGCAGCTCGAGGGGCCAACGGTGAACCGTTTTGTTTACCTCTTGTCCAGCGGTGAACTGGTACCGAATTTCTCACCCGCCCCCTCATTGGAGCCGATCTTGCGGCCCAGTGCTACATTTCGGCAAATTCTGCCACTTCAATGCCGCCGCCGGCCTCCAAGTGGGGGTGCGCATCTGCGAGCGCCTTTGCTGCATCTATGGATTCGGCTTCGACGATGCTGTACCCATTCACCTTCGTGTCGGCCCCACCTCCGAGGATTTGTTTTTCACCTAGCGGCGCACCGCCATCAACCAGTTTGTCGCCAAGGCTGCCCATCCAAGCGCCCCATTTGTCCATCACCTCCTTGATGGCCTCAGGAGTCTCAGGGTACGTGCCGCCAGTGTAGAGATACAGGAATTTGGTCATGATTTCAGATCCTTGCGCGAATGCCCACTTGCACCAAAATGGGCGTATTAAGCTGTAAGGCCACAGGTCCTCGAAAGCACTCCATCGTCTGGCCGATACAGTCAACGATTACGCACCTACGCGATAGCCCCAAAACAAAGCCGCGTGGAGCGCCCGCCATGGACTTCACCATGGAACGACAATTATCGGCGCCCCTTGAGCAGGTTTGGGCAGCATGGACCGACGCTGAACTCCTCGCCCAATGGTACAGTCCCGGCCCCATGAGCTGCCGCGTGGAGGAAAACGACCTTCGAGAAGGCGGCGCCTACCGCCGCGTCATGATGGGCCCCGACCACGAACACGTGGACCAAGGCATCTACCACGCCATCGACGCCCCCCACCACCTAGTCCAAGGAACCCCCGACAAGGCGTTCGTCATCGACACCGCCCTCGAATCCACCAATGGCGGAACCAAAATGACCCTCGGGATGGACGGCCTGCCAAAGGACGACGAACCCCATGTTCGCCAAGCCTGGACCTCCGCCTTCGACAAACTCGAAGCCCTCCTCGCCAATTAAGCAAAGGCCGTGGGTGCGCAAATCATCACATACGCAAGGCAACCTGCCGCGCACATGGTCGAACTCACAGGCATTCAGCGAGGCACCGGCGCCAAAGTCAAAGCAGACATCCAAGCGGACATGGTGGTGTTTCGTGGCGCCATCAAAGCCAAGGTTCCCTACAGTGACTTGGGAGCCGAAGCGCGAGGCACCTTGTTGAGCCTCACCTACAAGGACCACATCATTGACTTAGCCGCCGGAAGCAAAGCCGCCAGTTTCGCCTCCAAAATCGTCCGGGCGTAAACTAGAGGCGCTCAGATTGGGCCATCGCTGCTCGAAGGCAACCAGGAGAGACCCTCGGCACAGCTTCATATACCAGACCCATGTGGACGGACCTTGCAGCTTAGGCTGTCCTGGAATGTGCCCGCCGCCATAGAGCATAGGGTGAACCGGGAAATCCGCGAGGTGAATCGCGTATGAGCAAGAGTGCATATTCTTACATCGGAGACGCTTGGAAACAACCTGACACCAGTCACGACAGCCCCCAGTGGCACCGTCTGATTGAGTGGCGCGAGGGAGAATCCTTCGTGCGCGTCGACAAACCCCTGCGCCTCGACCGCGCCCGCAACCTTGGATACAAGGCCAAGCAGGGCGTCATCGTGGTCCGTTCCCGCGTCCGCCGCGGTGGCCTACACAAGAAGCGCTTCGACGGTGGTCGCGTGCCCAGCAAGATGGGTGTCAAGAAGATCACCATGAAGCAGAACACCCAGGCCATCGCTGAAGTGCGCACCAGCAAGCACTTCCCCAACCTGGAAGTTCTCAACTCCTACTGGGTCGGTGCCGACGGTAAGCACCA
>JBFJXT010000036.1:0-12299 GCA_041623015.1 Thermoplasmatota archaeon
CGCCTACATCGACCCCCACGGCACCCGCGACGAATTGCCCGTCCACGGCGTCAAAATGGGCGAACCGTACCGCCTCGTGGTGGGCCTCGTAGGTGCCTACCAAGACAGCCTCGGCGACTACCACAACTTGTTTGGCGAAACCAGCGAAGCATGGGTAGACCTAGACGCCGACGCGCCCAGAGGATGGAGCATTCGTGGCGCTCGCGACGGCAGCAAAGTGGCAGAGATGCTGCGCTGGGTGCAATACGACCCCAGTGACATGCGCCGCCGCATCCGAGCCCGCGTGGATCGACTCCACAAGAACGGCCGCGTAGACGCCGAAACGGCTCGAGTGCTCAAGGAGCGCTACACGAAGCTCCTGGCGGGACAAACCTACCTACGGGGGAGCACATGAGCCTCTTTGCCAAGCCGTTTCGCGCATGGGACTTGTTTCGCTTGAGTCTCGGTTTCAGCTTCATCGCCTTCGTGGTGTTTCTGCTCGTGAGCATGGGGCTCAATGCCTGGCACGGCGACCTCACCGCCCGCGAAAGCAACACTTTGCTACGTATGCTCTACTGGGGCACCTATCCCCTGGTGTTCGTGGCCCTCGGCGCCTTGACATGGCACTTCATTCAGTACTACCGGGGTGCTTACGCCGGCCGCTGAATTGGCAAACCGTGAGCACCAGTCCACCAACCAACTTGGCCCAGCCCCCGGCACTGGAATTCGGCCGATGATGCCAGGAGAAACCGGCTCCCTTCAAGAAGCCCTAAAACCCCGTTTCCCGGTGGTGGCCTTGGTCGGTCGTGGCAAAGCCAGAAGAAATCGTCTCTAATGCAATTGCTTCCACGAGTTTGTGGAGCAGTAAAAACGCCAAAGCGGTGGTTCTCGTGGTGCTCTTGCTCACGGGCATTATGGGCTACGGCATTACCCTCATCACGACCAATGTGGACGTGGCCGATGTGCTGCCCCGTGGCAACCCCAACACGGAAGCCGCGCACAACTTGACGGCGCACTTCAAGTCCACATTTACGCAGCAAGTGACGTTCCAGCTGCACATTGATGAAGATGGCAAGTATTGGGATCGAGACGACCAAGCCTTAGCCTTCAGATCCACGCAAAAAGACGTGGGCAACATCACTGATGAAGTGTATATTCGCGCCATGCAGGAATTGGCCGATTTCATCGAATCGCGCACCGACTTTGACCGACAAGTGAGCATCAACAACATATACGCGCTCATCAACTGGACCTTGGCGGGTGGCGATGGCTACAATGGTCAAGGCACCGCGTCCGAGGAGGACTTCAAGCTTCCCGGCTCCAATAGCCAACAAGAATCCTTGCAGTATCTCGCTGTTGAGCAAGCAGTCCAGGTCGCCGTCTTGGACACCGTCGACGCCCTGTCGGCGCCCAAGTGGGACCATGGCGCCTTGTTGTTCATGCCGGCAGCAGACAGCCCCACAGACATGCGAACCCTGGGGGACCAAATCATCGCCGCGCGGGACGCATACGTTGCCGCAGTGGATGCCGGAGACACCGAGTTTACCGTCTGGGGCTCTCACAACCCGCCGCTCCTAACGGTGGATTTGCCCGTGGCCAACAGCCACAGCAGCAACCTCGTGGAAGAAGACATGGTGAAGCTGATGCCAATCATCGCCCTTTTGATCATCGTCTTCTTGTTCATCGCCTTCCGCAATATTCGCTCCATCATCATCTCATTCACCGCCCTTGGCGTCGGCGTCACGTGGACCTACGGAACCATGGGCTACATGGGCATCGCCCTGAACACCCTGAACATGACCATTGTGCCGCTGATCATGGGGGTGGGCATCGATTATGCCATTCACATGATCAACGAATTCTTGGAGCACAAATCGCACGGCAGCACCGACGCCGAAGCGTTCCAGGAAGCCGGCAGTCGCGCCGGTTTGGCCATGTTCATTGCCACCTTGACCACCGTGCTTGGTCTCGTGGTGATGATGATTTCCCCGAGTCTCTTGATGGCGCAACTGGGCTTCTTGTCCGCCATCGCCATCGCGGCGATTTTTGTGCTGACCATCACGTTCATTCCGGCTGCCCTCGCATTGCTTGGTGGCACGGAGAAAATGGGCGCCAGCTTCACCCCTAGTAGCTTCATGCCCAACTTGGGCCGCGCTGTGAGCCGAGGTCGCTTCGCCGTCATCGGCATCGTCGGCTTGTTGAGTGTGGGCGCCTACGCCAGCAGCCTCAATTTGGAAGAGGAAGCGTTTGGCGACCCTGGCAAGAACTTCCCCGCCGATGACCCCGTGCGCCAAGAGCATGAGCAGGGCCTGAAGTGGTTCTATGACATGGAAGAGCCTGATGTGAAGGCGAACATTCTCACCTTCGAGGGCCCCGGCATTCTATCCCCGGACGCCATTGCCTACTACCGAACCATTGAGGCGAATCTGAAGCAACAAGACCTGGTCATTGCAGACACCCTGCGCACCATTCCGTTCTTCCTAGAAACGTGGCTGACCATCAAGGGCGGAGGCCCCTGCGCGGTGGCGGCATTGGGCGCAGAGAGCGCTCCCGACACCCTTGACACCATCCTAGGCCCCCTGGGCGCTGGCGGTGCTCCGTGTGCTGATCAAACCGTCTTCCCAACCACCGAGGAAGAGATTCGCGCCGAAACCAACGCCATGTACGCAAGCCCCATGCGGGAACTGGCCAGCATCATTCTCAACCACCCGACCATGACCATGGGCGCCATGACGTTCAGTGTCCAAGCGGCCACGTACGACGAAGCCGAAATGGTCTGGCACGAAGTGTGGAGCGCCGTGGCCGCCGCCAACCAAACCTTCGGCGGCGAGGCCCCCAAGGGCGTGCACGTGGCGTTCGTTGGCAACACCGCCACCAATTACCTGTTCGTGGCTGAGGAACTGCCCTGGCTCACGTACATGAGTGTCGCGGCCACCATCATCCTGTTCCTGCTGGTGCTCATCTTCACTCGCGACCTCAAGGCGACCATCGTTGCCACGGCCCTAGCGGGCATCACGAGCATTTGGTGGCTTGGCATCCTGCCGTTCTTGAATATCGGCCTCGCGATTACCTTGATGCTGCCGTTGGTGTTCATCTTCAACATTGGAACCGATTATGCTGTGCATATTATCTGGAACCTCAAGAAGGTGGGCGACGCGCGGGAGGTGCTGGAGACCACGGGCAAGGCCATCTTGTTCTCTGCCATCACCACCGCCGGCGCCTTCGCGATTTTCACGTTCATTCGAAACGTGGCCGTGAGCCGCACCATGATTGCCACCACCCTGGCGATCTTCGTGATTTTCGCAGCGACCATGCTGGTGATTCCGGCGTTCTACCGAGTGTACCCCAAGGGAGAGCGCGACCCCCGCGCCAAGACAATCGAAGCGGAAGCTGCGGCCCCTGTCGCCGAGGCGGCCCCCGCTGACCAAAGCGATGCCCCGAAGAAGGTCAAGGCCGTCCGACGCCCCAAGGCCAGCTCGGCCGAGGAGTCTTAGCATTGGCTGCTACCCCCGATTTTCTATCCCGACGCGACCGCACGGCGCTGCGCAACCAATATCGCAAGGGCGAGACGCCTCAGCGCATTGTCCAAGCAGACTTTGACGGCCGCATGGGCTTGTTGGCAGTCACGGACCGCCGCGTGCTGTTCGTCTCCAAGGGTGCCCTGCGCACGTTTGTCAAGGAGACAGCCAGGGACCAATTGGAACGCGTCACCCAGCGCACAGAGCGATACGGTTCCCTGGTGTTGAAGACCAAGACGGGCCGGCGCATGGAGTTCTGGATGCAAGAACGAGGGGCTGCCAAGGCGATTGCGGAAGCCCTTCGTCCGGCTGCTAACGCGCCTCCGGTTGAATTCAAGACCACGTCTCCAGCTAGGTCCCCGGCACCCGCGCCTGCCACAACCACCCCTGCCTCCCATTCCGAGCCACGAGCCACGCAATCCCACCCGGCACCCACGGCACAACCAAGCACCGTGGACGGCAGCAGCTACCTCGCAAGCAACACCGCCGAGCGACGAGCCCGCTTGGAGCGGCAATTGGCCATCGGCGCCATCACCGAGGCCGAGTACCAGTGGCAACTGGACAGCCTTCGCTGAGTCCGTAATTCCAGGGGTTCGCCATGAACGCCTAGCCCGGTCGCGGGCAATGCAGTGGCATGGACCCCGTGACCCCCGCTCGGACCTCTTCCCCAGCTACTCGCACCACCCACGCCGACGTTTCTGATCCAGCCAGCAACCTGCTCGAAGGCCCCGTGCGCCTGCTGGACCTAGACTACGCCCCGGAAGTGCCAGACAACCTACTGGCGCGCATGGAGCGCATCGGACGCGACGCGGGGATGCCCCTGGCACAACTGGAGCTACTTGGCCAAGATGCTACGGCGTGCTGGGAATTCAACCACCTATCCGAGACCGTCAGCGTGGAGGGCGCCATCTTGTCCATGGACTGGATCAAGCTCGATGCGATTCTACAATCCCGCCGGGCCGTGAGCCACTAAAAAATCGCAATATCCTTGCGAAAGTGAACATCTTCATCCGCTTCCTCAAAGCCCACGGCGCGGTGGGCTGCTCGGCTTGCATGATTGTCCGCGTGGGCATCCGATGCCATTTCTCGAAGCTGCCAACTGGTTGCCCAAGCCTCTGCTTCTTGCACCAGGGCGCGGCCAATCCCAGATCGCCTGGAAGGAGGCTCCACGTACCATGCCTCCAAGAGCGCCACGGGCTCGGTGCTACAATGGGGCGCCTCCGGGGCACGACTCACCTCTAGGAATCCAACAATGCCTTCGCCGTCGCTGGCCAAAAACACTGCCCCTTCGTCCTCGTCTTGATCGAGCAACACGGAGACTTCCTGGGCGTGATCTGCCTCATCCACGTGAGGCCACAGCGCTTGACGCATGCGCAACCACGCTGCGTGGTCGTCCACGCTTGCCGGTCGCACATTGAGCTGCTGCATGGACCCTGGCCCGTTGTTCTGCACTAAACCTGTTGTGGCAATTTATGCAACCAAATAACCCAGCGCGCAACCGATTGGTTTCCTGATTGGCCTTGATTCAGTGGCTTCGTTATCGCTCTGATTGCTTGCTTGATTTGGCCTTCCATTTTGCCAACCGAGACTCCCTTGCCGATGGCTCTGTTTGCCTGCGGGGGCGTTCCGCTGGGCGTCGGCCGGTGCGGGGCTCGGGGCGCGGCTCGGACTCAGGTTCGAGGGGTTCGTCCTTGCCCTCCTTCGTTTCCTCTTCTTGCGGGCCCTTCTCGGTGGCATCATTGCCCTTGAAGTTCTTTGGAAGCACCATTTCGAATCGTGCCCCGTGCTTGAATCGACTCGGTGCCAAGCGAATCCGTCCGCCATGCAATTCGGCAATTCCCTTGCTGATGTACAATCCGAGGCCAGTGCCCGGCTTGCTGTCCGTTTCTAAGCGACCAAACGGCTCAAACAAACGAGACCGCAGCGCGTCGTCCACTCCCGGCCCCTCGTCCTCGACCGCCAAGCGAACTTGTTCAATGCCCCCGACCAAATCCACATGGAGCATGCTATCCTCAGGGGCGTACTTCATGGCGTTTCCAAGCAAATTGAACAGCACCTGGGTCAAGCGATCGGGGTCCGCTTGCAGAATCGTATCCCCATGGATGCGCACATCCAGCACCAAACCATGCTGCTGCGCTTGGGCATCAAAGGTATGCACAACGTCCCGCAACAGGGCCGCAAAATCCACCATGCGCGTGCTGACGGCAAAGCCACCCGATTGCAGGCGGGCTGCCGCAAACACATCCTCAACCAATTGTGACAAACGCACCATGTTTCGCTCCATCACTACCAAGGACCGCTCTGTTCCAGCTTGATCCAGCAGCCCCGATTTGAGCAAGTGAAGTTGCACCCGGATTGGCGTCAAGGGCGTGCGCAATTCGTGGCTGGCCATGTTGATGAATTCGCTCTTGAGCTTGGTCAATTGATCCATCGTTTCCATCTCGTGCTCGATGCGTCGTGCCTCATCCGCCGCCTCTGTGGCAGCAAGTTCAGGCCGCCGATCGCGCAAGATTGCCATGAGCCTCAAGGCGCCGTCTTCTGGATCTTCAAAGGGCGCCAGGGTCAAAAAAACAGGAATGAGCGTTCCATCTTTGTGGATTCGATAGCCCTCAAAAGCCGCCGTGTGCCCACCTTGCATGATTCGAGCCCGAAGCTCCTGCAAGCCTGCTTGATCTTCCGGCGGCACGACAAAATCCAGCCGCTTGCCAATGGCCTCTGTTGCGGAGTATCCAAGCAAATCTTCGGCTGCGTCGTTCCAGGTTTCAATGACCCCGTCCGCATCGGCTGCGATGATTGCGAGGGGATTTGCATCAACAAGCACTGCCAATCGCCTCGCCGCAGCCTCTGCTTCTCTGGCGGTGGAAATGTCTTGACACGTGCCGTGCCAACCCCGGCCCGCAAGGAGGGTGCCTGTGAATTGCAAGTGGCGAATTTTGCCATCGATTCGAACCCGTGTGGCAAAGGCGAAGGGCTCGTCGCCAGACATGTGCGTCCGAAGCATATCTACGAGTGGTTCGTCGCCCACGTCCTGCACATGTCGCGTCCATTTTGACAAGGGCGCGGCGGTGGCCACGTCGAAGGTTCGATGGAGCCAGGGAGATCCGCTAAAGAGGTCGGTTTCGGCGTTGTAATTCCAACTGCCAAGCCCTGCTAATTCTTGGGCTTCGTGCAGGCCTCGAACCGCTGATCGAAGTTTTCGGGTCCGCTCTTCGACGAGGTGTTCCAGTCGGTCATTGGCAGAGGCCAATTGAGCAAAGGCACTGGCGCGCTGATGCACTACGGCTGCAATGGACAACCCGAACAAGGTGACCAGGCCGAGCAATCCTTGAAGCTCTAACATAGCAAGATTTGCATTGCTTGACACGGGCCCAACGGTGCGCCCCACGTTGCCAATTACCGCCATGACGGCCAATGTCAAGGTGCTCCATGCAGAGGCCAAGGGACCCAGTCGAATGGCGGCCCAGGCAATCACTGGCAACGCAAGGGCACCCAAGCGAACATCTTGCAGACTCTCCGGCCGCAGGGGACCAAATGCAAGCAGCCCCACGAAAATCAACACGAGTGGGTACGCAATGGATTCGGGCACCGGCACGTTGGCAAGGTCCCGCCAGCGATGGGCAAGCAAAATCGCCGGGGCAACTACGATGATGCCTAGTGCGTCGCCAAGGTACCAGGTGCCCCAAATGGTGACAAATTCACTCCATGGCGCCAAGCCGAATGCCGCCAGGGATCCTACCCCAACGAGGCTGCTGGACAAGGGCGCAACAATCGCCGCCAACGCCACAAACAGAACCGTGTGAACCACGTTGTCGAAGGCGTTCTTGCCCCCACACCAGCGCCCAATCGCCCAAGCTCCAATGAGCGCCTCTGCGGTGTTGCCCACGGCAATCAAAATGGAGCTTGGCCAGTGCCCTGCAATAGCAACATTGGCTGCAAGCGCGCCTACGAAGACGCCGGGCCAGTATTTTCGGCCCCCCACTACGAGCGCCCCGACGGCGATTCCTGCGGGCGCCCAGACAGGGCTTGCGCTGGCATGGACCACTGCGACGGCCAATCCCAACCGTGCAACCAACCAGTACACGATGGCTAACGAGAGTAGCCGCACAGCGTACCAGCGTGCGGTCGTGGACACAGAACCACCTGGACTCCAGCCTTGATAAGCACCGGGCTCAGGGGAGTGTCGGCCAGTGGCGTCTCCGTTGGGTAGCCTTTTCAGGAGTCCAATGAGTGCGCGCTTGGGATGCACCATGAAGGTCTTTGAGTCTGATCTGCGCGGCAAGACCGTGATGAGCGACCAGGGCGGTTACCTTGGGGTACTGCGCAACATCAGTGCCAGCGTTGAGACCGGTGATTTGGTCTCGATTCACGTGGAAGCGGCGGATGACATTGACATCCGTCTCTACCCTACCGACGATACCGGCCGCATCACCTTCCCGTTCCAAGCCATCAAGGCTGTGCGGGATGTTGTTGTCGTCGGCATGAGCTAATTCTGCCACATCCGGCGAGTTTCTGAGCATTATTTGCTCGGCTCATTGAATTGGAAAGCGCGCAGTCTGCGTGGCTTTCAATTTGCTTTGTAGCGAACGCTCACGCCAATTGGCGCGGTGCCCCCAGCGTTCGCCAAGGAGCCCGGACACAGGGCGATTGGCTTAGACCGTGACGCCGGCGCCGACGCGGCATGTGTTGACGATGAGCACGGTTGGGCCAACGTAGAAGGTGTCAATGTGGCGGCCGCAGGGAAGCGGAGTGCGGCACAAGGCACCGGTTCCGTATTGGCTGGGAATGCGGGAGCACGTGACGGGCGCATCCGAGGAAGCGCACATGGACAACAAGGTGAGTTGGTCATCGAATGGGCATGCGTCGGGGTCAATGACCGCGCCGCCGCTGCACCCGGAGCCACCAACGGCCACGGTTCCCAAATCGTAGCCCCAGAGCACGGTGAAGCAGTTGGCGTCGAAGCCGCAGGACGCGATGATTTCGCCTTGGGGTGTGAATTGGGTGACGCGCACGCCGCAGGCAACGCCTTGCACCAGTTGGTTTCCGGGGAGCGTGCATTCCACGTACAAGTCCTGGCGGGGGAATTGGCAACCAGCGGTGGGTTTGAGGGCCCAGACGGCAAAGGTGCAGTCCTCATTGACGGCTCCTAGAGGGCGACCGTCGGTGTGGAAATCATTGACGGGGCAGTTCATGTCCAAGGTGCACAGAACGACAACGGCGGTACCGTGGTAGACGGTGCAACTGGCGCCGCCGAGGCCAAGGATGTTGCCAATGTCGCAGCCGAAGGTGGCACTGGACAGATCCATTTGCATATCTCCAAAGCGGCACGAAGAGGCGGCTTCAGGGCGGGTCCCGGCCGTTGAGCCGCAGGAATTCGCATCCCCGTAAATGAACCCAAAGTCAGGCGCGATGGGACCGAGTGCCATGCAAGACACCGGCAGGCTGCACGAAACCCAGCCACCCGTCATGAAGAATGACGGACCGGTTTTCGTGGTACACGACGCCGGGGCTACTTTTTCGAGGCAAGTGATCGTGGTGGTGGATTCATTGGCATCCGTACGGCACGGCATGTCGGGAGCCTCTGATTCGGAGGCCGTGACGGGCGCTGTCAGCGCGAGGCTAGACAGGAGCAGGCAAGCGAGCAAAATTGCGGTTCGCATGGGCCCAATATTGACAGTCGGCCTGAAGCCGTGTTGGATACCAACGGTTCACGGCGCAAGGTTGAACCAGTATGTGCTCGGACGCCAAACCCTATGGTTCGGGGCCCGTGAACCCTCATGTGCGCCACTCTAGGCCGTTGCTCCTCGTCGCTGCCGTCTTGCCCTTGCTCCTTAGCGGCTGCACGAGCTTCTGGACGGGGGCAGAAAATACTCCTTCTCCCACCTTTGAGCTGACCGACATCGATGGCGCCCCCCACAACCTCACCGTCCACGAAGGACGATACTTGCTGCTGGATTTCATGGGAACTTGGTGTGGCCCCTGCCAGCGCGGCGTGGGCGACTTGCGAGCCTTGCAAAATCAATTTCCAGAAATGACCATCTTGAGCATCAGCAGCACCGACACCAAGGCGCAAATGCTGGACTTTCGTGCCCAATACGGTGTTACGTGGCCCATGGCCGTGGACACGGATCAATTGGTCCAGCGCTACGCCGTCGCCATGAATTCAGACTCCTGGCTCTGGCCAAGTTACGCCCTCATCGACCCCACCGGCCAAGTGATTTTCTGGAACCGAGGTGAAACCCTCCCAGCCACCCTCGCGGTCGCCATTGAAGATGCCACAGGCACCAAAGCGACCCTTGGCAGCGACGCAGGCACTTGGTTCCCCGTTACCCTCGCCGCGATTCTTGGCGCCACGGTGCCGTTCTCACCCTTTGCGATTCGTCGGGTGCTTAGCGACGAACCTGCCACCCAAACGCGACTCTGGTGGGCTGCTGGCCTGACCGCTGCCCTGTTTGCAGCACTTACTTGGGTGCTCTCCACCGGAGGTCGCCCCCTCACTGGCCGGGTTCTGAATGTTGCGGGCCTCGCCGCGCTTGCGGGCCTCATCAGCATTGGTTGGTGGCGAAACAAAGGCACCGATGCCGTCCAAAGCAAAGGACGCCTCCTATCCTCCAAGACGCCCTGGAAAACCGGCCTCGGCCTTACCCTTCGACTCACCTGGGTCGGCGCCCCGGTCATTCTGGCTGTGCTTCTTGCGGCCTTCCGCAGCACCATCCCCGTGGAAGCCATCGCCCTCGTGCTCGCCTTGGGGGCTGGCGTCGTGTTGGCCCTCGTCGCGCTTGCCATGCCCAAGATCCAAGCAAAGGCCGCCGCCCCAGGAGACATCATAGGCCTCATCGCTGCATCCGGCGTGGCCATCGCGGCGGCTTGGGTGGGTTGGATGTGGTTGCAGTAGACCGGAGACATCTATTTGCCTCAACGAGAGCTTATGGACATCCAAAATCGTTCTCGATATTTTGATTTCTAGGAATGAATTAACGGCATTCCTGGCCCAAATATTGTTTTTTATTTCCCCCTTAGTTTTGATTTCTTAACTATATTTTATAGATCACCAATATAATTTTCAAAGCGGCGATAATTTTGATTTAGTCGGCAATAGGGCATAATCAGAGACGAACATTTTGTCAACGTGCCTAATTATTGGCCCATTCATATCGCTTTACACTAGCCACGTCAGGTAAATTTGCCCAAATCATAAAAAGGCCCCAAGTTGTCAGCGTGAACCTTACCTTCGTAGACGCCACATTTTTGAATTTGGCCATCGAACCCAGGAGGACCCCCAATGCAACAATCTCAATTTACAGCAGTATTGCTCGCGATGCTCTTCGCGCTCACGGCGTTGCCCGTGCAAGCTGACCACGCCGATCTTGCCCGACCACTAGTAGAATCTTATCAATCGGAGATCGAAGATGCAGACCAAACCGATATGGGCTACGAAATTCTACACGGCACAGTCGCGGCGCAAGTAGACTCGATCCTCCACGACGTTGATGAATTCGAGCCCCCCATTCCATCCCTCCTGAATGGAATTGTAGCCCAATTCGCATTCCCCGGGAATCAATTCATTCAGGGACAAGGCACACCCTTCCTGCATGACGGAGCCGAAATTTCTCTGCACTTCTTTGCTAATGATGAAGTCGACGGCTGGACTGAGGTGAACGCCCCAGTAGACCTAGAACTTGGGTGGAATGGCGACGATGAAAAATTCTCAGCCCCTACAATTTCCACGAACGGAGTAGTGAATGTGGCTGGTTTCACAATTGATGACGCCCCCGACGCGGAAGGCCCCGCGACCCTCGTTGCCACATTCAATGACGGCGCGCGCGACCACATTCTTGCATTTTCCCTCCTAGCAAACGCCCTCCTCGCCGCCGACCTCCATGACTTGTCAGACGCAGTCGACACGGCCGAACTGGCGACGCCCATTCTCTACGCCGGCGATCTTTCCGGTGCGCCAACTCACCGAGGTCCCGATATTTACCTTGGAAATCCATTCGTGGAGTCCGGGATTCCCGCGCCCCAAACGGACGGCCGCACCTTAACAATCCACTCTCCAGACTTTAAGTCCACGATCGCCACAATTGCAGGCAGCCACGTGGTTCAATGGACCGAGGACTATCTTGATTCATACACTTTTGAAATTCAAGTTGCAGAATACGACCCCGCCCAGGGCCGGCAGGAGCCAGTTGTAACCGACGGATTCGCATTCGAACTCCAATTTGCTCCTTGCATTTCGGCGTGCGGAGAAGAGCATGAACTGCCCCTGCCACTTTCCAATTTTGTACTTCACGGAACTGTTGGCGGATCAGGTGACGGCTGGGTAAGTTCCACCTCTACCGAGGGAGCATTCTCCGTCACAATCGAAGGAGACCTCCTACGTGAATCTGTCTCCAAGGGCGACGTGTTTGTCCCTTGGGCAAAAGTGGTCGCACATGATGAGTTTAGCGGATACCATTCACTGGTTGCAAACCAACTAGACTTCCATGACCCGGCTGTCGATTTGTTCAGCATCCCCACGCCGATTATTTTCGGAGACCCCACGGTTCCAGACCTCCCAGTTGCGGGAATCGTATTCAGCGAAGCGGGCCCCCTCTACGTCGATGAAGACGGTCGAGAATTGGTCGCAACCATCACAAACGACCTCGGAGCCCCTCTGGATTACTTCTTGTTCGAACCAGAGGACGGTACTTCTTCCATCGATGTCTCCTGTCTTCCTTGCGTGCAAATCCCAGAAGACCCTGGATTCCAGATTCCCCCTGTGCCGCCAGGGTCCTCTCTGAGTATCACGCTCACCCTCACAGGTAA